>NZ_CAXTGZ010000100.1:0-14877 GCF_964243625.1 uncultured Caballeronia sp. | reverse complement strand
CTCCTGGCAGCTCGTTTTGATTCGAGCCGCGTTACTACATTTGTTGCATGAAATAAATCAGGCGTGGCGATACACCTGTGGGTAGCGCCCTTCCATTGACCGGCGAACAATACACCGGTCGGTCAAGCTTGAATGTCTCACAACTGCCTTGGGCGGCCCTTTCAGTGAGGGTAAAAATGAAACGCTATCTGCTTGTATTGGTCTTGCTGGCGAACGTCGCCTGCTTCGTGAGCCAGATGTGCGTTCCGTTTCAAGCTGCGGGTCCTGTGACACAAGCTGCGACCGCTCGGAGCGCGATACCAGCTGTAACGCCGCGTGCCATGAAATCCGCGCACATCGCCGCACGTTCCACGCAACTATAAAAAACCGCGCAAAGCCGCAGATGAATCCAAGCGAAAACGCGGCCGTTTAATAGTATGTATTACTAATATAACTGAGTGTAAATCTGGATGCGCCCGCTCGCGCCGGGTACTCGCGCCAGCCGTCAATCCGTCCCTTCAAAACGAGGTAAGCCATGAGCACCGTACCGAATCCGATCGACTCGATTTCCATCGACCTGCAAGAGATCCAGGGAAATATCCTTGCGGGCTTCAACAAGGATCATCAACGTTTCGTGTTCTTCACCATCGAACATGTGGGGCGCGCCAAGAACTGGCTTGCCGGGTTTGCCAGCCACGTGGACAGCACTGCCGCCGTCGGGGCGTTCAACGACGTCTTCAGGGCGAAACGCAAAAAGCACAAAGGCGAAGTGAACATGCCTACGGCAACGTGGCGCAACATCGCGTTCAGCTATGCCGGTCTCGAGAAACTGGGCGCACCGGATCATGCGACATTCCCGGACGACTTCAAGCAAGGCATGGCTGCTCGCAAGACCCTGGTCGGAGACCTCGATCGCAGCGATCCATCACGCTGGCACGGCCCTTTTAAAAAGCCGCAGGAACTGCACATCGTGGTGATGGTTGCGTCGGACATCCCTGGCGAGCTCGCGCATACAACGGATCAGATCATCGCGCATGCACAGCTGAATGGGTTGCGTCTGCTCCATGTGGAACATGGTGAAGTCCGTCCCGACCTGCCGGGTCACGAACAATTCGGTTTCAAGGACGGCGTCTCGCAACCCGGGATCAAGGGGTTTACGCTCTCGGTGAATGACCAGCCTGATCCGAATTCCGGACATCAGGGCGTGCCCGGCCAAGACTTGCTGTGGCCCGGCGAATTCGTGCTGGGATATCCGACCCAGATCCCCACCACGCCACCGCCGCCCTTCGACGGGCCAAATCCCGGCCAGGGTCCGATCAGCGCCAGCGGTCCGGACTGGACGAAAAACGGTTCATACCTCGTGTTTCGCAAACTCCGTCAGGACGTTGCCGGCTTCATGGCAAGCGTGGCCGCGCACGCTTCGACTCTCGGCCTGAGCGCCGACGTGTACGGAGCGAAACTCGTCGGGCGGTACGCGAGCGGCTGTCCGCTCGCGCCAACATCGTACGAGGTCGACTTGAGCAAGCTGCCCGAACTCGCGCCATCGAGCGCCAACGGCTTTCCTTCGGCGTTCGATCCAAATGATGGCGATCCGTCTGTCCAGCATCCGGAGTTGCTGGACGACAACCTCATCAACAACTTCGAATACGGTCAGGATCTGCGCGGGACGTGGGTGCCCCGCGCAGCGCATATCCGCAAGGCGTATCCGCGTGACGAAGAGTTTTTGCTGGCTGACGGCACCGTCGATCCAAACAGCGCGCTGCAGGAAAGCTTCACCCAGACCCGCCGGCTGTTGCGGCGCGGAATTGCCTACGGCGCGCCGCTGGCGCTGCCCAAAGATCCGGGCACACCGGTACAGGATGACGATGTCGACCGCGGCCTGCTGTTCCTCTGTTATCAAAAGAGCATAGAGTCGCAGTTCGAGTTCGTACAAAAGACGTGGATCGACAACCCGGACTTTCCGCAGTCGGGTGACGGCGAGGACCCGCTCATTTCGCAGACGAAATCAGCGACCATGACGTGCCCCATGCACGGCGCCTCGACAACCGAAACGCTTTCGCATTTTGTCGTCACCGAGGGCGGAGAGTATTTCTTTCAGCCATCGATCACAGCGCTTAAATTGATCGCCAGCAGCTAGCGCGCAAGAACAAAATGGCGGCTCACGGGTAAGCGTGAGCCGCCATTTCTTGCTTTGCTCTTTTAGTTTCTACACCCCGCTCGCATATCCTCCTTCGACCGGCAACGTCACGCCCGTGATGAATGCGGACGCCGGCGACGCCAGGAACAACGTCGCGCCGACGAGGTCATCGACTTCGCCCCAGCGCTTGAGCGCACTGCGCGCCGCGATCTTGTCCGCGCTTGCCGGAACTTCCCACAACGCGCGTGTCATGTCCGTCCGGTGGTAGCCGGGCGCGATCGCATTCACGCGCACGCCCGCGGGCCCGAACGCGTGCGCGAGCGAACGCGTCAAACCCAGAATGCCCGTCTTGCTCGCGCAATACGCGGGCACTTCCACATCGGCGATATAACTGAGCATCGACGCCACATTGACGATTGCACCATGCGCGCGTTCGAGCATGTCGCGCGATGCCATCGCAAGGCGCATGGCTGCGGTCAGGTTCACATCGATGACTTCGCGGAACACATCATCACGATACTCATCGGCGGGACGCGCCACGCCTGCCGCATTCACGAGCACATCGAGTTCACTCAGGCTCCCGACGAATGCCTTGATCGCGTCGTTATCGCGGACATCGAGTTGTTCGAAGCGAATGCCTTTCAGTGTCGTGTCCGCGCGCAACGCTTCGAGCTTGCGCGCGGAGCTTCCCGTGGCGATGACCTCGGCGCCCAGCGCGGCGAACCCCTGCGCGATCGCCAAGCCGATACCGCTCGTTGCGCCTGACACAAGCACGTTTTTTCCATCGAAGAGGCCGGGACGGAACGCCGCTGTTTCCTGACCTTTGAGTTCAGTTGCCATGTTGTTTCTCGCGTGAGTTCAGATTGGGTTATCGAAGCGCTGTGCATAGCGGTCCATCGCTTTCAATGCGGCGACGACCAGCGCTGCATCGACGGGATACGGTTCGTTGTGGATGATCTCGCCCGCGCGGCACGCACGCTTTGCCACGGTTTCGAGCGCGGCCTGATCAGTGACGTCCACGTTGATTTCAGCAAGCCGCGTAGGCAATCCCACGGCGCGGCAGAACTCGAAAACGCGCTGACGCTCGTCATCGGGCACCGCCGATAAAAACAGCGAAGCCAGCACGCCGATCGCGACCTTCTCGCCATGCAGCAAACCATGCGACGAAGGCAAGTCGGCGAGACCATGGTGAATCGCGTGGGCCGCCGCAACGCCGCCCGACTCGAAGCCAATGCCCGAAAGCAACACGGTCGCCTCCAGCGTGGCATCGAAATCCGGCGTGACGATCTGCGCGCGGCAATCGTCCACGGCCTGCACGGCATGCGCGAACAAGGTATCGCGGCAGAGCCTCGCAGCTTCGAACGCGAGCGCCGTTCCGCGGCCGCCGCACAGGTTCTTCGCATAAGCTTGGCGGCACGCGTCGGCTTCGTAGAACGTCGCGAGAGCATCGCCGATTCCCGCGATAAAAAACCGCACCGGCGCACGCACAATCAGGCTTGTATCGAGCAATACGAGATCCGGATTGCATCGCACGAACCGGTCACGCACCACGCGGCCTTCTTCGTCGTAGATCACAGCGAGCGCCGAACACGGCGCATCGGACGCAGCGATGGTCGGCACGCAGACGAACGGCAGGCGCAGGTCATCGGCTGCGGCGCGGCCGGTATCGACCACCTTGCCGCCACCGAACGACACCACGATGTCCGCCCCGCTCTCGCGAATCCACTCGGCCGCAGCGGCGACCGAGCGCTCGGTGCAGGCGGCGTCGACGGAACGCACGACAAGCTTCACGCGTTCCGCCTTCGATAAAGCCGGCTGCAACAACGCCGCAACGTTGCTGTCGACGAGACACGCGGCATGCGTGCCCAGGCGCGCGAGTTCGGTATCGAGGGAATCGAGCGCCCCTGCGCCCTGGACGTATCGCGAGGGGAAAATGCTGGTTCGGAGCATGGTCTGGGTTTCAGGTGTCAAGTTGAACGCCGAGTGCTGCGGCGATGGCGGTGGACAACTCGTGTTCGGAAAAAACGAGTTCGGCGAGTTCAGGGAAAGACGACGCCGCGCCCGGATGTTCGGGCCATGCAAGCACTCGCATGCCTGCCGCGATGGCTGCACGTGCGCCGGTCGGACTGTCCTCCACGACAATCGCTTGTTCCGGCGAAATGTGCAAAAGCCACGCGGCGCGTTCGTACGGTTCGGGATGCGGCTTGCCGGCGCGGACATCGTTGGCGCTGATGGATATGAGTTGCGGGTCCTGTAAATCCAGCGCGCGAAGTCCGGCTTCGAGCAGCATGCGCGGCGAATTCGATACGATCGCCTGATGGATTCCGGCTGCACGCACGGCGTTATAAACGCTCAACGCGCCGGGCCTGGGTTGCATGTTGATGGCTTCGGACACGTAATGGCGCGCACGCGCCATCGACCATTCGTCGTAGTCGAAGTCGATGCCAAAAAGCTCGCAACATAATGTATGCACTTCGCGCGCGGTCATGCCGAATATCGATGCATGCAGATCGTCGCCCGCCTCGATGCCGTGATGATTCAGCACGGTGACGAGTGTGTTCAGATGCAGCGCTTCGCTGTCGGCGAGCGTGCCGTCCATGTCCCACAAAACTGCTTTGATTGCGTGCGTCATGCATGAGTCCCGGCGAGACGATCGAGGTCGTCGTAGAACTGCTGCGAGCTCGAATAGAGCCGCTCGAAGATCGGCATCATCCGGTCATAGATATCGCCGGCACGCGGGTCTGGCAGGACTTCGCGCTCGAATTGAACGAAGGCGGAGACGGCATCGCCAAGGCGCGCAAACTGGCCATGCGCGGTCGCCGCGAGAATCGCGCAGCCCATCACGCCGCATTCCACTTCAGCCGGCACGAGAATCGGCGTTCGATACATGCTCGCCTTGATGTCGAGCCACAGCGCAGCCTTCGCACCGCCGCTTGCAGCGACGAGCCGTTCCATGCGCACGCCCGCGGATTCGATCACGCCAATGTGACGCCGCACGCCGAACGCAACACCCTCCAGCACCGCCCGATGCAAGTGCGCCGTCCCATGTTTGGCACCGATGCCAAAAAATTGCGCGCGCGAATTCGAGTGCTCGCCAAGGCGTTCGCCCGTGAGATACGGCAGGAAAAAAAGGCCTTCGGAACCGATCGGCGCTTCGGCCGCCTTTTGCGCGACGGCGTCATAGCTCAAGGTGTTTTCGTGGAACGCACGACGTGCCCAGCGCATGGCGTCGCCGCCTGAATCGAGCAACATGAAGCGTCCCCACAAGCCCTCTGCGGTCGCCACGTTCGAGACTTCGGGATGCAGCATGGGGGTATCGGCGATCACGGTGATGATCGATGACGTACCGGTGATGTCCGACCCGAGACCCGGTGCATACACACCCGAGCCGAGCACCGACAGCGGATAATCCGCGCCGCCTACCAGCACCGGCGTGCCTTCGCGCAAGCCGGTCGCCTGCGCAGCTTCAGCGGTGACGCTGCCGAGGATTTCCTGCGGCGAACGGATGGGCGGGAATTTGGTGATGTCGAGACCGAGCGCATCGAGCATCGGCTGGGACCAGGTCCGCGTTTGCGGGTCCATCAAGAAGCTTGTCGATGCATCGCTCCAGTCCCACGCGCGTTCGCCCGTCAGACGGAAGTTGACGTAGTCCTTCGACATGAAGACGGTCGCGGCGCGCTCGTACGCTTCGGGCTCGTTCTGCTTGAGCCATTGCAGCTTGAAACCGGGCCACGCGGGCGTGGCGGGGTTCGCTGTCAGCGGGAGGTAGGACGTGGAGTCGTGCGCTGCCCGGAAGGCTTCGACTTGCGCGAGCGTGCGTTTGTCATTCCAGAGCGGCGCGGTTTCGCGGGTGAGCTGGCCGTCGGCATCGATCAGAACCGTGCCGTGCATTTGCCCGCACGCGCAGATTGCCGCGATGTTTGCCGCCGCATTCGGCACGCTTTCGAGCACTTCACGAATGGCGCCGACAGCGCCCTGCCACCAGTCCGCGGGACGTTGTTCGGACCAGCCGTAGCGGAGCACGATCTGCTCGTGCTCGCGCGCCGCCATGCTTGCTATTTTTCCACGTCCATTGACAAGGGCAGCGCGAACGCTGCCCGTGCCAACGTCGATGGCAAGGTAATACGTCTCCATGACTCGAGTCCCCAGGTGTTGCCTGAACGAGCGAATTCGTCGTGCGAAAAATGCGCCGAACTTCTAATTAACGTTATCTTGACTACGTTTTGTAGTCGTGTCAATTAGCTGCTCACGCTTACTCCGCCATGATTTCGCCGTTCAACTGCCGTGGAGTCTCGTTTTTAGCTTTCGTCTTTCGTTGTTTTCACTAACTTTATTTTTCATCGATGCGGAAAGCGCTCCCGCATCGCGTCCAGCCAAAAACCGTCAATACAATACGTTCTTTGCAACCGGCTGATCGATGTTGCCCTTGTCGACCATGACCACGCCCGTATCGACAAACTTGGGCGGCATTTTCTTCTCGATCACGCCAACCACCGTTTCGATGCCCTTGTAGCCCATCTGGTACGAACCCTGCACGGCGATCGCCTGGATGGTCCCGTCCTTCACGAAGTTCTGCAGATCCTGGTTGCCATCGAAGCCGATCGCCACGACCTTTCCGGCCTTGCCCGATTGCGCGAGTGCGCGGCCCATGCCCACTGCCGTCGGTTCATTCGCGCCGAAGATTCCTTTGAGATCAGGATTGGCCGCCAGCACGTCGGTCGTCTGGTTCAGCGCGTTCGCCATTTGCGATTGCGAGTAGAACGGACCCACCACCGTCAGCTTCGAATGCGCTTCCAGGTACTTGCGGAATCCGCCCACGCGCGCAGCCTCGGAGCCGGCGCCGGCCACGTACGACATCAACGCGATCTTGCCCGTCTGCCCGACCTTCGCGATCAGCGCCTGAGCGCACATCTCGCCGGCCTTGGCGTTATCGGTGGAGAGGAAAGCCTGGTAGTACTGTTTGCCCGAATCGGCCAGTGCCGAGTCGATGATCACCACCGGAATGTGCGCTTCCCACGCCTTCTTCACAGCCGGCACGAGCGCATCAGGATCTGACGCGGCCAGCACGATACCCGAGACCTTGCGGTTCACCGCGTTCTCGACCATGTTCACTTCGGCTGCGATATCCGATTCGGCGGTCGGCCCCTGGAAGGTCATCGTGTAGCCCTTCTGCTTGGCCATGGCCGCAGTCGCGCCCTTGTTGACGTTTTGCCAGTAGTTGGAATCGGCGCTCTTCACAATGACCGCAATCTCGCCGCCCGCGGCAAATGCGGTGCTCGCGGCAACGGCCAGTACAGTGGCAAACATCGCCTTCGTAGTCAGTTTCATGTCTCGCTCCTTTGGTTTTATAAGCCTCTGCGGCCCGCTTCGCTTCTGCCCTTCGGACGCTTGAGAAAGACCCCTCGCGCCCGATGAAACTCATCGCCGGTTGCGAATCTGGTCGATCCACACCGTGCCCAGGATCACGAGGCCAATGATGATCTGCTGGATAAAACTCGATACGCCGTTCATGTTCAGGCCATTGCGCAAGATGCCGATCACGAACGCGCCAATGGCCGTGCCCGAGATCGTCCCGACGCCGCCCATCAGCGACGTCCCGCCGATCACCGCACTGGCGATGGCATCGAGCTCATACATCACGCCTTCGTTCGGCTGCGCGGTCACGAGCCGCGACATCAGCACGCAACCCGTCAACCCCGCGAGCGCGCCGGACAACACATAGGTGAAGAGCTTCACGCGATTCACGTTCACGCCCGACAAGCGCGCTGCTTCCGCGTTCGATCCGACCGCATAGATATGCCGCCCCAGCGACGTCCGGCTGAGCATGATCGAAACCAGCACGGCGAGCACGACCATGATGATCACGGGATAAGGAATGCCCGGAAAGACGACATCGGGAAAACCATCCGAACCCATGCGCACGATACGAAACAGCGACCCGTTGCCAAGTTCCGCGAACGAATCGCCGAGACCCGAAACCGGCCGTGCGCCGGTGATCTGCAGGGCAACGCCGCGTGCGACCAGCATCATCCCCAAGGTCGCGATAAACGGCGGCAAGCCCATGCGCGTGACAAAGATCCCGTTGAACGCGCCGCAGATCGCACCGACGATCACGCCACCCAGCATGCCGATCGGCACCGGAACGCCCGCCTTCACGAGCAGCGCGGCGCACACGCCGGAGAGCGCGAGCACCGACCCCACGGACAGGTCGATACCGCCCGTGATGATCACGCAAGTCGCCCCGAGTCCGAGATACGCAATCGATGTCACCTGCAGCGCCACCGTCATGCCGTTACCCAGGGACATGAATGCATTGCTCGTCGCGGAAAACACGATCACGAGCATCACCAGGCTGCCTAGCGCGGCAAACTTCTGTATCAGATCGCGGCGCCGTTCACGAGCGCGTGCGCGGTCGGCATGAGCGGGGTCGGTAGTCATCTCAAGCATGGGTCGTCCGTCCTGATGCGTAGTGCATGATTTCTTCCTGATTGGTCTTGCGGGTCTCGAGTACGCCCGCTATTTCGCCTTCGTGGAACACCGCCACGCGATCGGTCATGCCCATGATCTCGGGCAGCTCTGAACTGATCAGGACAACGCCAATTCCCTGCGCTGCCAGCCGGTCCATCAGTTCATAGATGGCGTATTTCGCGCCGACGTCGATGCCGCGCGTGGGTTCATCGAAGAAAAGAATCTTCGATTCGCGGAACAGCCATTTGCTGATCACGACCTTCTGCTGGTTGCCCCCGGACAGATTGCGCGTGATCTGGTTCGCGCTCGGCGTACGGATGCCGAGCGCATCGATATATTTGCGTGCGACCTTCCCTTCTTCCTCGAAACGGATGAAACCGCCCGCGCTGGAAACCGCCCCCACGTTCGCAAGCGTGATGTTCTTCGCGACCGTCATCTGCAGCGCGAGCCCGTTGCCCTTGCGATCCTCCGAGAGATACGCAATGCCGTTGCGAATCGCATCGATAGGCGAATGAATCGACAGCTTCTCGCCTCGCAAATGCACTTCGCCGCCGTCCACGGGGTCCGCACCGAACACCGCGCGCGCCACTTCGGTACGACCCGAACCCATCAGGCCCGCGAAGCCAAGAATCTCGCCGCGACGCAATTCGAAGCTCACCGGCCCGAACACTTCGCGGCGCTTGAGGCCGTTGACGCTCAAGAGGACCTCGGTAGTCGGCTGCGATTTGCGTTCAGGGAACACATCGTCGAGATCGCGGCCAACCATATGCGACACCACTTGTTCGATGGTCGTGGCCGCGAAGTCATCGGTGGAAATCGTGCGGCCATCGCGCAGCACTGTCACGCGGTCCGCGATCTCAGCAAGCTCATCCAGCCGATGCGAGATGTACACGATCCCCACGCCCGACTTGCGCAACTCCTTGATGATCCGGAAAAGATGCACGGTCTCGGATTCGGTCAGCGACGACGTGGGTTCATCCATGATCAGAAGCCGCGCGTTGAGCGACAACGCCTTCGCGATCTCGATCATCTGCTGCTGCGCGACCGACAGCGATCCAACCAGCGTGCGGGGTTTCAGCGGCAAGCCGATCCGGTCGAGCGCGGCCTGTGAATCGGCGGCAAGCCGGGCGCGATCGATAAACATTCCGCGCTTCGGCTCCCGCGCCAAGAAGATGTTTTCCGCGATCGACAGATGCGGGATCAGGTTCAGTTCCTGATGGATGATCGCGATGCCGGCGGCTTGCGCATCGAGCGTGGACGCGAAATGCTGCACGCGGCCATCGAGATAAATCTCGCCTTCGTCCGGCCGGTACTGCCCGCTGACAATTTTCATCAACGTGGATTTCCCTGCGCCGTTCTCGCCGCAGATGGCGTGGACTTCGCCCGCACGGACATCGAAGCTCACGTTCTGCAGCGCGATCACGCCCGGGAAACGCTTGCCTACGCCGTTCAGGCGCAGCAAGGATTCCGCTGAACTGGCGGAAGGGGATGAGACGTCCGGTTCGGCCGTTGCGTTCATTGCACGGCCCGACAGACTGACTGGGACGGATGCATCGGCTTTTGTCTCCTCGATGTGGGGCCTTCGCCCATGTCGTACCCGCTATCAAAGTGGTCAAGCCAATTTAGTGTTCGCGGCAACGGTTTGAAGAAGCGGCCTGACCTGCCGCTAATGATAATGGCGTTGAGCCTGTACTGGAATCGAGGTATTTACCCTTATATCCAAAGACATACGCTCCAAGCGATGCTGGCGCGAATTGAAAGTAAATTGGTCAAGCCACCTTACACGTTTCGACACGCACAACGCATCGGGCTCCATGACTTCTCTTGTTAAACCTGTTGAAACGCGGCGGCTGTATCAGTCCATCGCCGATCAGATCAACATGCTGATCCGCCACGGCAGCTTTCAGGCCGGCGCGCGTTTGCCGCCTGAACGCGAACTGGCGCAGCAACTCGGCGTATCGCGTCCGTCGCTGCGCGAAGCGTTGATTGCGCTGGAGATCCGCGGACAAGTCGAAATCCGCATGGGTTCGGGCGTGTACGTGTGTGAAGTCGGCAGCGAAACGTCGCCTTTGACTGCCATGGGAGAAAGCCCGACTGAACTGATGCAGGCGCGCGCCGCAATAGAAGGATCAGTGATCGTGCTGGCGTGCACGCGGCTTACTTCCGACGGCACGGCCAAGCTGCAGAAAACAGTCGATGTCATGCGCGAGTTGATCGCGGCAGGCCGCTCGCCGCTGGAACCGGACCGCCAGTTCCATATGACGATCGCGGACATGGCGGGAAATTCGGTGCTCACACGGCTCGTCGGTGAATTGTTCGATGGCCGCAACGATCCCATCGCGGCCAAAGCCAGTGTGCTTTCGGAAAACATCACGACGTGGGGCGTCGCGTTATCCGAGCACGAACGCATTCTCAGGACGCTCGAAGCACGCGACCCGATCGCGGCGCAGGCAGCGATCCGGTCGCATTTGAAAGCATCCGAGGAACGGTGGGTCGGCGACGCTTGAACTCATCCGCGAGATGATTCTTCTCCTGCGCCCTTCGTAACCCTCACAAAAATATCCCGCCAGAGCGGTTATCAGTTGTGTCAGTTTTTTTCGCAATCAAATGATAACGATTCGCATTCGTGTATAATCCTCTCGTTTGTCAGGTCTTGTAGTCCAGTTGTAAATCCAAACTCGCAAGTCCACACATAAACCCACTACAAAGCAGCGCTCCGTTGCCCGCCATTTGCCTGGCGGATGACGGGGCGAAATCACGACCGCTCCGCTAATCCGCTCCTTCGATGCTTCCAAACAAACCGCAATCGCTTCGCGTCCGGCCCGTATCGGCCGCCGTCCGTCAGGTCTTTTTCCGCGCAGCGATGCCCCTCGCCATGGGTCTCGCCGGCGCGGCCGGTATTGCTCACGCGCAAAGCGACCCGACGACGGATGCCACCGACAAGACCCTGCCGGCCGTGAAAGTCCAGGGTGCCGCAGAAGCGCTCCCCGGTGACTTCGCGCCGACGTACAGTGGCGGTCAGGTCGCGCGGGGCGCGAGTTTCGGTGTGCTGGGCGACCAGAAGATGATCGACGTGCCCTTCAGCATGACCACATACACCTCGAAGCTGATCGAAGACCAGCAAGCGCGAACCCTCGCCGATGTCCTCGACAACGATCCGTCCGTGCGCTCGAGCCTGGGCTTTGGCAACCAGTCGCAAGTGTTCGTGATCCGCGGCTTCCAGTTGAATGGCGACGACATCTCGCTTAATGGACTTTATGGCATCACGCCGCGTCAGCTCGTGGCAACCGAAACACTCGAACGCGTCGATGTCTTCAAGGGCGCAAATGCGTTCCTGAGCGGCGCGTCGCCGACCGGCTCCGCCATTGGCGGCGGCGTGAACCTGGAGCTGAAACGTGCCGGCGACAAACCCCTGACGCGCGTAACGGTGGAAGGCACGGCATCGGGCGAACTCGGCACGCACGTGGATGTAGGCCGCCGTTTTGGCAGCGAAGGCCAGTTTGGCGTGCGCGTGAACAGCTTCGTGCGCGACGGCGAAACCAGCGTCGACGATGAACACAAGCGCAGTACGGCCACGTCGGTATCGCTGGATTATCGTGGCGACAAACTGCGTCTCTACGGCGATTTCCTGTATCAACGCGAACGTGCGAACGAAGCGCGCCCCACGGTCAACCTGAGCGGCACGGACATCCTGATCCCGGCGGTTCCGTCGGCAACGCACAACTACGCACAGCCCTGGTCATTCACCGCGCTCGAAGACACGGTCGGCATTGCGCGCGCCGAATACGACTTCTTGCCGGGATGGACGGCGTATGTGGCGGGCGGCGTGCATCACGCGAACGAGCATGGCGATTATTCTTCGCCGAACTTCAACGGCGATACCGGATTGACCACGGCGTATCGCCTGGGCGTGCCGCGCAAGACCGATGCATTTTCGACCGAAGGCGGCGTGCATGGCCGCTTCGACACCGGCCCGGTCTCGCATTTCGTGACCCTGGGCGGGTCGCTGACCAGTATCGAAGACCGCTCGGCCTTCGACTTCTCTGGCACATTCAACACCGACCTCTACAACACGCCGCAGGTGCCGCGCCCGGGCGCGAGCCCGGTCGGCAACTTCGCCGATCCCTTCGTTACCGACCGCGCGTTGATCCGAAGCGTGGCGGTATCGGACACGCTGGGCTTTTTGCATGACCGCGTGCTCTTCACGCTCGGCGCGCGCCGCCAGGAATTGCACCAGAACAACTACGCAACCGGGACCGGCGACCTCACGTCCTCCTATAACGATTCCATCACCACGCCGATTCTCGGACTCGTGATCAAGCCATGGGAAAACGTCGCGATCTTTGCCAACCGCAGCGAAGCGCTGGCGCAGGGACAGGCGGCGCCGTCGACGGCAGTGAACTTCGGCACGAACCTCGCGCCATCGCGCTCTAAGCAGTACGAAGTCGGCGTGAAATACGACACGAATCATTTCGGCTCGACGTTCTCGGCCTATCAGATCGAAGAACCGACTGCGTACACGAACAGCGACATGGTTTTCGCGGCAAACGGACGCGAGCGGCATCGCGGGCTTGAAGCGTCGATCACGGGTGAACCGTACAAGGGTGTGCGGCTGCTGGCGGGCGCGTCCTACATCCAGGCCGAACTGCTCAACACAGTGGGCGGCCTGACCGACGGCAACCGTCCGACCGGCGTGCCCGCGTTCCTGTTCAATCTCGGCGCTGAATACGACCTGCCGATGGTCCCCGGCCTGACGTTCACCGCGCGCTATCTGCACACGGGCAAGCAATACTTCGATGTCGCCAATACGGCGTCGCTTTCATCGTGGAATCGCTTCGATGTCGGCGCACGTTACGCGACCAACCTGTTCCACAAGAACACGACCTTCCGGGTCAGTGTGCTGAACGTGGCAAACAAGGCGTACTGGGAATCAGCCGCGACCTCGGGCCAGGGGTATTTGACACAAGGCGCACCGCGCACGTTCTTGTTCTCGATGACGACGGACTTTTAAAGCAGGTTCGACTTCGCGTTTCAAAGCGCCAGCGCAAACCCCCGCAAATGCAAACGGCCCGCTAATAGCGGGCCGCTGGAGTTCAAAGCGCTGCAACAACGTGATGTCGGGAGCTTCCATGCCGGATGGTTGTTTCAACCGAACCATCGGCCGTATATCTGCTGCTTACACGGTCATTGCACTTACTGGCGCTTGGTCGCCTCCTTCTTCAACTTCTTCGCCTCTTTCTTTTCCTTCGGCGACTTGAGGGCAACCTTTTTCTCGGTTTTCTTTGCGTCCTGGGCTTTACTCATGATGTGCTCCGTGGTTGACCTTAAATTTTGCCCGGGTTTTGCCCCAGGCTGGCTGTGAGCCTTTGTTAATCGATCCGTGAACGCAGTTCTTCCGCGCTCACAAGCAGCGCCTGATAGCCCGAGCGTGCATGCTCAGGCAAATCCGGATCGCCGACAAGCGTGCCCAGCGTTTCGATCACGCTGTACAAAATGCCTTTCGCGGCCTTGGCGGCCAGCACGCCCGACGAATACGAACTGTCGACGTGGTTGATGGCGGCATCGAAGTGATCCTGTTCGGGCCGTTCATTGACGTTGACTGACGGCGTGCCGCGATCTTCTGCCGGGTTGGGTTCCATGATGATCGACCTCTTTGGTTATTACTTGACTACCGGCACGTTACTTCCAGCCGCTCTCTACGATATCAGTCAATCTCAATCTGTAACCGGCTGAATCATGTGCACGCGACGTTCCACCGCAGGCTCGCGAACCGGCGCGCCGCATTCGGTCAGCAGCGACCGCAATTCGAGAATGACCGGAAACACCTCGTGATTATGATCGCCGCCTTGCCGGTCATGCGCTTCCTGTTCGCGCTCGACGATCCACCGGTCTTCCTTGAAGATACGCTCGGTGAACCACACCAAGAGCGGCCAGGCGGCATCGAGAATGCCCGGAATCTTCGGGCGGCGGATCGACAGCAAACCGAACGTGCGGTTCGTGCGCTGCTCGGCGTCGAGCGGCACATAGGCAATCCACAGATCCATCACCATGGTCTGGTCCTTGGTGCGGATCCTGAGCGTCTGGTACGGATATTCCGTACGGATCGTCATTACGTCCTTGTTATTGTCGTCGGGCTTCGTGCCGCGTTTCTGGCTGAAGACGAGCGCTTCGCCTATCGGCTGCTTGCCCTCTTCGCGCGCGAACGTGTAATTCACCTCCACCCAGTCTTCGCCACGGCTGCGTCCGACTGAACGCGCCTTCATCTGGCCCATCTGCTTGCGATGCAGGAACTG
>NZ_CAXTGZ010000099.1:0-14908 GCF_964243625.1 uncultured Caballeronia sp. | reverse complement strand
GTAGCGTTGACCGCCGCGGCGCTGGCCGGGACGAGCGGCAGGGCGCGGGCTGCCAGGGGTCTCACCCGGGCCGGGGAGCATGCCGGGCGCACCGCCTGGTCGTGGCGGGCCACCGAAGCCTGGACGCGCGGGAAAGCCGGGACGTGCGCCGGGGGTGAAGCCGGGACGGCCGGGAGCTCCGCCGGGTCCGCCGGTCGGGAAGGTGCGGGTGGGGTGCATGGGACGACGTGCACCGGGAGGAAGGAAGCCGGGACGCTGGCCCGGAGCACCTGGACCGCCGCTGCTCGGACCACTGCCGGGTCGCGGCCGCTCAAAGATCGGACGGCTGCGCGCAGGCGCGCCCGGTGCTGGCGGCGGTGCCGTATAGATCGGTCGCGGCCCGGTCTGCGGCATGATCACGCGCCTTGGTGGCGGACCGCTTGCGGCCACTGGAGCGGCAGGCAGGGCGGCCACCGAGGCAGGATCGTTCCCATCCGCGGCAGCCGCTACTGGAGCGCAATGAGCGTCGACGCGATTCGCGTCGATCTTTCGGGCGCAGAGGCCGGCCGCGTATCCCCGGAAGATGCGGTTCGCGCGCAGAAGCTCGAGGAAGCGCGGGTAGCCCGCGTTGCGGCCAAGGCGCAGGCGACGACTGCAGCACCCGCCGAAGCCGCGCCTGCCGAATCAGCGCCGGCAGCGGCTTCCGAGCCGAGCGAGTCTTAATCGGCTGGCGCGTACTGCATTTCACCGTTCCCGAACGACCAGTTCTCGCGCTGGACATCGATCAGACTGATCCACACGTCCTCGATCCGCACCCCCGCTTTTTGATGAACGCCTTCTGCAACCGCTTTGTAGAAGGCTTTCTTTGCATCGACCGAGCGCCCTGCATTCCACGTCACCTGTATAAAAACGATGCCTGGCGAATAATCGATGCCCAGGTATCCCTCCGTGGGATACACGAGCTCGCCCGGCGCGTGGCGCGTGATGATCTGAAACCGGTCGTTCGCCGGAACATTCGCAACGGCGAGCATGGCTTCATAGATGACATCGCTGATGGCTTGGACGCTATCAGCGGAGGCTTCTTTCGAGACGTTGATTCTGACCAAAGGCATATCGGCTCCTTACATGATCAAATGCGTGGCAATGGATGTTGCTCGCTTGGATTATGCGGCAACTCCAAATTTTCGACACAACCGGCCGGCCACGAAAACGGGCGGCAGGCGATCCGCAACAGAGACCGCGCGCCGCCCGCAAGACGTAAGGAACTGCTGTTTTTTCTCTTGCGACGTGATGTTCAACCTCCTGCTTTCGTCACGCGCCAGACGGTGTTGCCGGCATCGTCGGCGATGATGAGCGCGCCGTCCTGACCCTGCGCCAGCCCGACCGGCGCGCCGCGCAGCTCCTTCTCGTCAGCGGTCACAAAGCCCGTCACAACAGGTTTCGGCGTGCCGACCGGTTTGCCGTTCTCAAACGCCACATACGCGACCGCGTAACCGCTCAGCGGCGAACGATCCCAACTGCCATGCTCGCCGATAAAAGCCCCGCCCTTGAACTGTGCCGGAAGGTTGTCGCCGGTATAAAACAACAAGCCGAGCGGCGCAACGTGCGAGCCGATCGCATAATCCGGCGGGATCGCCTTCGCGACCAGATCGGGGCGTTGCGGCTGCACGCGCCGGTCCACATTCTGCCCATAGTAGCTGTACGGCCAGCCATAGAAGGCGCCGTCTTTCACCGAGGTCAAATAGTCCGGAACAAGGTCTGCACCGATTTCATCGCGTTCATTGGCGACTGCCCAGAGTTGTCCCGTTTTCGGTTCCCATTGCAGCCCGGTCGGATTGCGTATGCCGGCCGCGAAGATGCGGCTGCCGCCAGTGGCGATATCCACTTCGAGGACGTTAGCGCGGCGGTATTCGACGTCGAGTCCGTTCTCGCTGGCATTGCTGTTCGATCCGACGCCGACAAAAAGCTTCTTGCCGTCCGGGCTCGCGAGCAGCGCCTTGGTCCAGTGATGGTTGACCCGGTCCGGAAGGTCGGTCAGTTCGACACCGGTCGTGGTAATGGCCGTATCGCCGGCCTTGTACGGGAACTTGAGGATGGCGTCGGTATCGGCCACGTACAGCGTGTCGCCGACCAGTTGCATGCCGAACGGCGAATGCAGATGATCGATGAAGACATGCTTGTCCCATTCGCCGCTGCCATCGGTGCGCTTTCGCAGCAACGTGATGCGGTTGCCACCCTTCGCTTCCTTGCCCGAACGGCTCTGGACCATGCCCGCAATCAACTGCTTCGGCGTGGTTACAGGCTCGGCATCGGGGCTGCTGGATTCCGCTACCAGGATGTCGCCGTTAGGAAGCCCATACACTTGCCGTGGATGTTCAAGCCCGGACGCGATCTTCTCGATCTTCAGGCCGTCCGCGACCTTGGGTGTTTCGTTGTTCTGCCATCCAACATGCTTGGGTACCTGCATGGGCGGCGTGAAGAAACTCTGAGCGCTCGGCAATGGCGGATTGGCGCCGGCCTGATGCGCGGAATCATATTTGGCTTTCTCGTCGCATCCGCTGAACGAAGCCGCGACGGCCACCGCGATCACGCTGGTCAAGATGGATCTATTCACGAGCCGTCTCCTTGAAATCGAACTTGTCGAACGCGAGCACGATTTGAGCAAGGATCAGCAACACGACTGTAATGACTGAAAGAATGACGCTCAGCGGAACCTGGGCATAAGCATCGCGGCTATGAACGAATGCGTTCACGATTGCCGCGACAATGCCGAGCAGGTTCAGCCAGAAGGCCAGCCTCTCGCGATTTTTGCCTGCGTAGCGGTATCCGAACCAGACGTGGCCGAGATTGATGAAGCGTGGAATGATCGCGAAAATGAGTCCGACGGTTACGAGCCACGCAGCACCTTTAGCCCAGAAAACATTTTCTGTTATCGCGTAGATAATGTCGAAGATCAGGGTGCCGACGAAAAGTCCGTACGGGATGGGATTTAAAAGATCGAAGAGTGATGTCGCCAGTCTTGACCGATATCTCGGGCTGGTTGGAGTCATGGGTAAGTCCTTCACTGAAGGTAAAGATGCGATAAACGATGCACCGGTGACAAAGGTCTAATCCACGGTGCATCGTTTTCCCGGCTCGTACCGCTCGGGCATCGCGTCACGCAACTCAAACCCCGCAGGGCATGCGGTCATCAGAGATGCGGCACGCCTTCATCGAAAGGATTTTGCAAGCGTTGGGATCCAGAACGATCCGAAGCTTGGGCGCAGGTCATGCAGGCAGCGTTTTCCAGTTGGACGAGCCCTATGCGTCACGCACATCACGTGCCCGAGGCTTTGGCTTTTAATTATTTTGCGTTCGGGGAAGGCAAAATACAGCCTCACGACTGTATCGACGAATGACAGTCCACTGGCTGTATTTCTGGAGATACTACGCAAGGCAGGCGTGCTGAAGGCTTAACCCTTCACGCCTTCCCGCAACGCTTCGAGAAACCTTAAGTACGCGGTAGCGCCCGGATCGGCATGTCCAATGCTGCGTTCCTGCACCCATGCCGCGCGTCCCTTTTGTGATTGCAACCCCGCTGTCGCCTCCACGCGTTCCTGCGATGTCGCGATCATCGCGGCCAGCAACGCATCGATATCGCCGTCTGATTTTTCGAGAGTATCGAGACTTGGAACGAGCGCGTCGAGCACGGTCTTGTCACCGACCTGGCTCTTCCCGCGTTCGATGATGCGCCCCGCAACCGCACGCCCGATGGTCAACGCCTCGTTCTTGCCGACCGTGTCCTTCCCCGCCATGGTCTTCGATGCCGCCAGCAATCCGCCGCCTATCAATGCCGCGAACGTGGATGGATTCGCGGTCGAAAATGCCTTCCCCGCAGCGAGCAGCGCTTCGGCCACGGTCGCCTCGCCAGGCAACCCGGCAAGCGCCTTCACGACCGCCGCCGATCCCGCTTGCACGGTAATGCCGAGATCGCCGTCGCCGAGTGCGGCATCGAGTTCGCGCAACTCTTCGGCATGGCCCGGCAGCGTGGCGAGCGTGCGCGCGAGCACGTCGCGCAGTTCAGTGGAAGAAATACTCATGACGTCCCCCGTTCAAGCCTGCGACCATTCGCGAAAGAAAGGCGAACGCGCCGGTGCGGCAAGCAGCGCTTCGAGTTCGTCATCGACAAGCATGATCGTGATCGACGCACCCGCCATTTCGAGGCTCGTCACATACTCGCCCACATACGAGCGTGCGATCGTCAAACCCTGCTCGCCGATGATCGCAGCCGATCGCCGATACAACAAATACAACTCTTCGAGCGGCGTCGCACCGAGCCCGTTGATGAGCACTGCGACGCGCGATCCTTTGGGCGCATTCAGGTCGGCAAGGATCTCGCCGGTCAGGCGCGTTGCGATCTGATCGGCGGTTTCGAGTGCGCCGCGATGCGTGCCCGGTTCGCCATGAATGCCGATGCCGATCTCCATCTCGCCTTCAGGCAGCGTGAATGTAGGTTTGCCCGCAGCCGGCAGAATGGTCGGCGAGAGGCCCACGCCCATGGTGCGGCACTGGTTGTTCGCCTTTGCCGTGATGCGGGCGACTTCATCGAGTGAATCGCCTCGTTCCGCCGATGCCCCCGCGCACTTGAACGCAAACACCATCCCTGCGACGCCCCGGCGTTCAGCACTGCGCGCGCTCGGTGCCGACGCCACGTCGTCAGTGAGCAGCACTGTCTTGATATCGATGCCTTCCGGTTCCGCCAGATCCGCAGCGAGGTCGAAGTTGAAGACATCGCCGCCATAATTGCCGTACACGTACAGCACGCCGGCGCCGCCATCGACGGCTTTCGTGGCTTCGAAAATCTGTTCCGACGACGGCGATGAAAACACGTTGCCCACCGCCACGCCGCTGCACAAACCCTCGCCCACGTAGCCCAGGAAGCCCGGCATATGCCCCGACCCGCCGCCGGTCACGATGCCCACGCGACCCTGCTTCGGTGCATCGGCGCGCACGAGCGCACGGTTGTCAGCGGTCGCGGATTTGATCCAGCCCGGATGCGCGAGCAACAGCGCATCGATGACTTCATCCACGAACTGATCCGGCTGGTTGATGATCTTTTTCACGTGATGCTCCTTGAAAGGAAACTGCGATGGCTCACACCTTGCGGCGCTGGCTGAGCGCGTCGAGCATGACGGCGGCGAAGATGACGCCGCCCTGAATGAATTGCGTCCAGAATGGATTGACGCCGAGCAGCGACAGGCCCACGTTGATCACGCCGATCAGCACCACGCCAATGAACGTGCCAATGATCGAACCGCGCCCGCCGGCAAGCGACGTACCGCCGATCACAACGCCGGCAATGACCTGAAGCTCGAGTCCGTTTGCCGCAGAGGGCAGCGCCGAATTCAGCCGTCCCGCGAGCACGATGCCTGCAATCGCCGCCGTCACACCGGCAAGCGTGTACGTCAGGAAGATCACGCGCCGCACGGGAATACCGGCGAGCCGTGCGGCTTCCTTGTTGCCGCCGACCGCGAAGACCTGATGCCCGAAGGTCGTCTTGCGCAACAGCACATGCCCGACAATAAAAACGACCAGCATGACGATCATCGGCGCGGGAAGCCCGGCAACCGTCTTTGCCCCGAACGCGGTGAACGCGTTCGGGAAGTCGAACTTGGTGCGGCCATCGGAAATGGCGAGCGTGAGGCCGCGCGCCATCGCCATCATGGCCAGCGTGACAATGAACGGCACCAGCCTGAACCACGCGACCGAGAGTCCGTTCAACGCGCCCACGCACGCGCCCACGGCAAGCGCCACCGCAAGTCCGCCGATACCCAGCCCGATGTTCCCCGGCACCGATCCCGCCATCACCGTTGCCGCGACCATCCCGCTCAGCGCGACCAGCGAGCCGACCGACAGGTCGATCCCGGACGTGATGATGACGAACGTGCCGCCGACCGCTGCGATGCCCACCACGGAGACCTGCACCATGATGTTGGTGAGCGTGCTCGTCGTGAGAAATTCGGGCGATGCGATCGACAGCACCACGCATATGAGAATGAGCGCCGCGAACAAAGGTCCGATACCGCTGCGTAACTGCCGGATGAAACGGCGCGATAGCGCCTCCTGATCCGCCTGCTTTGCTGCTGTCGACGTCATGCGCCTACTCCTGTCGTAGCCCATTGAATCACCGTCTCGGAGTTCGCCTTGTCGCGTGCGATCTCCGTGACGATGCTGCCTCTGTACATCACCAGCACGCGGTCGGACATGCCGAGCAACTCCGGCAATTCCGAGCTGACCATGATGACGGCCGCACCGGCGCGCGCCATCGATACCATGTGCGCATAGATCTCGGTCTTCGCGCCTACGTCGATACCGCGCGTGGGTTCATCGAGCATGATCACGGCCGGTTGAGTCGCCGTGGCACGTCCCAGGATGACCTTCTGCTGATTGCCGCCCGAGAGATTGCCCGTGATCTGCATGACCGATGGCGAACGCACCGCGAAGCGCGTGCTCGCTTCCTGCGCGAGCTTGCGTTTTCTTGCGTTGCTGGTGAAGCCGCCGGTTGCAAGCGCCTTCAGGCTCGAAAGCGCGACGTTCTCCTCGATGCTCGCCTCGAGCACGAGACCTTCGAGCTTGCGGTCTTCGGCGGTATAGACGAGTCCGTGCCGGATGCCATCGGTTGGCGACTTGATGCTGACCTTCTTGCCGCGTATCAGCAGCTCGCCCTTCGTGACGGGCAGCGCGCCGAAGATCGCTTTCAACAACTCCGTGCGCCCCGCACCCGCAATTCCCGCGATACCCACGATCTCACCCGCCCTCACGCTGAGGCTCGCATGCCGCACGATTGGCGGGCTCGCCAGATCGCGCACTTCGAGCACGACGGGCCCGTAGTCGCGCGGCTCCCACGGATAAAACGAATCGAGATTGCGCGCGACCATGGCCTGCACGAGCTCCTGCTCGGTCCACTGGTTCATCGGCCGCGAACTGACGGTTGCGCCATCGCGCATCACGACGGCCGAGTCCGCCAGCTCGAATACCTCTTCCAGATGATGCGAGATGAAGATGATCCCCATCCCTGCCGCGCGAAGCCGCCGGACCACGGCGTACAGATTGGCGATGTCGCCACGCTGCAGCGCTGCCGTAGGTTCATCCATGACGAGGATGCGGGCGTCGCGTGCGACCGCCTTTGCAACTTCCACGAGCTGCCGCTTGTTCAACGGCAGATCGCCGAGACGCATGGACGGCGAGACGTTATCCAGTCCGACTTGCGCAAGCGCCTGGCGCGCGTGTTCGTTGGCTTCGCGCCGCATCACGAAACCGCCGCGCGACGGCATGCGCCCGAGGAACAGATTCTCCGCGACGGTCATGTCGTTGATCAGCGACAGCTCCTGGTAAATCACGGCGACGCCGGCGTCGATCGCCGCATTGGTTCCGCGTGCAAGCGGCACGCCGTTGATCTCGATGCGGCCTTCGTCCGGCTCATACGCACCCGACAAGGTCTTGATCAGCGACGACTTGCCTGCGCCGTTCTCACCGACGATCGCCATCACGTGACCCGCCTGCAACGACAGGCTGACGCCCCGCAGCGCCTTCACGCCGGGGAAACTCTTGACGATGCCCTCCATGCGCAGCAGCGGCACGTTGCCGCTCTCCGGCGCCTCTTGCACGCCGCCGGAAAGATCGGGCGAACTCGTTTCGGCACTCATGATCGGATCTCTCTTGCGAGGCATGCGCTCCGCGCCATCGGAGACTTGCGGACACGCATGCGCTTGGTCGATTACGGCGATTACTGGCTGACCTGCAGCGACCAGAGACCGTATTTCTTGGTGGTATCGGAGTCGATATTCGACTTGTCGATCAACAAGGTCGGCCATGCATAGTTCGCCGGCACGTCCTTCTTCGCCGTGTAGTCCTTGATGAAACTCAGCGCCTTCGCCGCCATTTCGATTGGGTTCTGCGAAATGGTTGCGTCCTGCTTGCCGGCACGAATCGCGGACAATGCCTGCGCCGTGCCGTCGGCGCCGATCACCATGATGTGCTCCTTGTCGCCGAGCGGCTTGTAGCGGTTGGCGTTGTCGATAGCTTTTTCCGCACCCACGGTGTTGTCGTCGTTCGCACCGAAAACTGCATCGATTTGCGGGTACTTTTGCAGGATGTTCGTCATCGCGTTGAGTGACTTTTCCTGGTCGAACGCGCCTTCCTGGCGGGCCACGACCTTGATGTCCGGATACTTCGCGATTTCATCGGAGAAGCCTTTCTCGCGGTCGGTGGCAGCCGTCGTCCCGACCAACCCGATCAGGTCGACCACGTTGCCCTTGGGCGAGCCATAACGCGTCTTCAACTGATCCGCGATCCACTTTGCCGCCGTCGTGCCGAGCGCCACGTTGTCCGACGCCACGAACGACGTCACCTTGCCGCCATCGGAGCCGCGATCCAGCGTGAACACGGGAATGCCCATGCTGTTGGCCTTTTCGACCGCCGGAATGATCGCCTTCGAGTCGATCGGATTGAGCACCAGCGCAGTCACGCCCTGGCTCAGCAGGTTGATCGCGTCATTGACCTGCTGCTGTGCGTCGCCGTTTGCGTTCGTCTGGACCAGATCGAAGCCTTGTTCCTTCGAACCCTTTTCCACCCCGAGTTTCAAGCCGACGAAGAATGCGTTGTTCAGCGTAGACACCGAGAAACCGATCTTCGTCTTCCCGCCCGATGCCGCCGTGGCCGCGGGTGCGGCGCTTGCGACTGCAGTGGGACTTGCGCCTGCGTCGCTTGCGGCGGTGGTCGTTGAAGGCGATTCGCTTTTCGAACAGCCGGAGAGCGCGGCTGCCGCGCATAAGACCGCTGTTCCCGTACGTGCACCCAGCTTGCTCCATGCGTCAAATCTTCCTGAATTCCAGGCCATGACTGTCTCCATTTTTCAAGTTATAAAGGCGGTTCTGTTGCGCGCTGCGGGTACGACATTTGAAGAAAATTATTCAGGCATCCTTGGTTCTTCGTGGTCCATAGTTCCTGAATTTCTCCACGACTTCGTTCATCTGTTCATCGGATAAGACGGGCGGCGTTCCCAATTGGCACGCCAGCAGATATTGCTTCGCCAGTACCTCGACCTCGTGTGCGAGCCATAGCGCACGCGCGAGATCCCGACCCAGTGCAATCACGCCGTGATGCGCCAGCAGACACGCTGTGCGGTCCTTCAGCGCCTGCATCGCGTAATCGGACAACTCCTTGCTGCCGAAGGTTGCGTACGGCGCGCATCGGATGGAATTGCCGCCCGCGGCCGCCACCATGTAGTGGTGCGCGGGGATGCCGTGTGAGTGAATGGCGAGCGCCGTGGCCGAGCTGGAATGCGTGTGAACCACTGCGCCAATCTCCGGCCTCGCCTGCAAGATGTCGCGGTGAATGCGCCATTCCGACGATGGCCGCAACTGCGCAAACAGCGACGAGGACGCATCTATATCCATCGGCAGGAACGCGATCGAGGCCGGGTCCAATTGTGCCGACGGGATGCCGCTTGGCGTGATCAGGAAACCATCGCTGAACCGTGCGCTCACGTTGCCCGACGTGCCCTGATTGATGCCGAGACGTTCCATCTCGCGCGCTGTCTCCACTATTTCCGAACGCAGCGCGGCCTCGGTCATGCTGCGTCTCCTTCCATGGCGAACAACGCTGCCAGGTTGGTATCGAAAGGTTTTTGAACGATGCCCCGCTCCGTGATGAAACCCGTGACGAGATGGTTAGGCGTGACATCGAAAGCGGGGTTGCGGACCTTCATGTTGGCCGGCGCAACACGTTCGCCGTACAGATGCGTGATTTCGTCGTCGTGACGCTCTTCGATCACGATGTCACGCCCCGTCGCCGTGTGAAGGTCGAGCGTTGACGACGGACAGGCCACGTAGAACGGAATGTTGAAGTGCCGCGCGACGATCGCAAGCCCGAGCGTGCCGATCTTGTTCGCGAAGTCGCCGTTGGCCGCAACCCGGTCTGTACCGACGATTACCACGTCGACCAGTTCCTGCGCCATGATCGACGCCGCCATGCTATCGGTGATCAGCGTGACATCGACGCCCGCCTGCTGCAACTCGTAGGCGGTCAGGCGCGCGCCCTGCAGAAGCGGACGGGTTTCATCGGCGTAGACGCGGAATGTCAGCCCCTCGCCATGTGCCTTGTATATGGGCGCGGTTGCGGTGCCAAGACCGGTGGTCGCAAGCGCGCCCGCATTGCAATGCGTCAGCACTCCGCAGCCAGGCGTGATCAGCGGCAGGCCATGCTCGCCGATACCATCACACAGCGCCTGATCTTCCGCGTGGATCGCAACGGCCTCTGCGATCAATGCGTTCAGAAGCGCGGCGGAATCATTGGCATCGCACGCCTGCGCCGCCTGCAACATCCGCTTAAGGCTCCAGCTCAGGTTGACCGCGGTGGGACGCGCGCTGTCTATATAAGCCGCCTGCTGCGCAAGCGCCGCGCGGACTTCATGTATCGGCAGATGAAGGGATGCGCGCATCGCGACGCATAAACCGTAGGCTGCGGCTACGCCTATTGCCGGTGCACCGCGAACCCGCAGTTCATGGATTGCACGCCAGACCTGTTCGGCCGTCGTCACGTTTTCGATGATGGTTTCGCGAGGCAAACGGGTCTGGTCGAGGATCGACAAGCTGCCGTTTTCCCACGTGATGGTCGCTGGAAGGCTCGAAAACAGCGGCGCCGATTTCATGCGTGCTCCGGTTGGTTATTGATTGTTGGTGGACTGAAGCGCCCGCGCCAGACGAACGACCTGTTCGATATCGGTCAGGGATTGCCTTTCGACCAGCAGCGTCTCGGCGCATTGCAGACAACGCACTTCGATCGCCGCGCGTGCCGTGTCGTCCGGAATGTGCGCGATCTCCGCAACCTTCGCCATGCCCACGATCCGGCGGATCATCTTGCAGCCAGCAAAGCCGAGGGTATCGGCGAGAAGCCGTTGCATGAAGCGCGCCTTGAAGGCATCGGCGCAGGCGCGGTCCGGATCGTCACCAATGAAAGAAGTCTTGCCGCGGCCTTCGTGTTCCCGCCATAGCTTCTGGAACTTGGCGGCGAACGCCGACCAGATCGTGCTGACCTGTTCCAGCAGCCACGCCTGATAGGCTTCCGGCCGCCCGTCGTGAAGCCGGCCGTGCCAGTCGCGCGAGAAATAGGCCAGCAGAAGATTGGCGAGCACCGCGCCAATGTCGAACGCCATGGGACCGTAGAACGAGAACTCGGGATCGATCACATAGGTCTCGTCCTCGTTGACCATGATGGAACCCGTATGCAGGTCGCCATGCAGCAAGGTCTCGGCGTGGTTCATGAACGCCCATTTCATTTCAGCCGCGGCCACGCGCAATGCGGGCGTCTGCCTGAGGCGTTCCAGCGCCGCCCTTGGCAATTTAGCGCTATATACGTTCGATGGATGGTCCTCGAACGGATACGTGAAAACCAGGTCCTCGGTGATCCCGCACAACTCGCTGTTCACGGCTGCGCTCATCGCCTGTTTCTTGATGTCGGCGTTAAGAAAAAGATCCGAGCCGAAGAAGAGCGTGTTCGCAAGGTACGTGGACAAGTGATCCGCAAGCCTCGGATACACGACGCCATCCGTCAGCCCTTGCCGCAGGATCCGGTGACTGGCAAGCCGCTGCATCACCATCAGGAATAGCTGGCTGTCCGCGTGATAGACCTTGGGCACATGCTGCGGACATAACGATCCAAAGCGCCTGAGCGCGGCGACTTCACGCTCCATGCGCTCGCGTCCAAGCGGCCATGTCTTGCCGACCAGCCGCAGAAACGGCGGTGCCTGCTTCACCACCACGCTTTTTTCAGCAGCCCCTGCGTTGCTCGCGAAGTAGACGTAGTTGAGATTGCCGTCGCCCACTTCCGCAATATCCAGTTCCGCCGGCTCGCCCAGCAACGCGTGCACAGCAGGAATGCCCCGCAGGTAAGCCGTCAGTTCCGAAGCATTCAACGCCTCGAATTCCATGATGTCTCCTCCGTGTCCCCCGGTTCTGCCCGCGTCTCAATGACGTTTGCGAACCAGGTCGAACTTGAAGATGCTCGTGTTGTAGTAGTCGTTGCTATAACAAAGCGGATCGCCGCTCTGATCGAAATCGACCTCATCCAGAAGCAGGAACAGGCCGAAGCCATCGCCCAGTTCAGGCAGGTCGCGCGGCGTCAGGATGGTCGGCTGGACGGACGTATGCGTGTGCGACAGCCTGCGGCCGGTCCTGCCGAGCATGGCGAAGAGCGATTCGCCGAGATCGTTGCCGACGGAATCGAACACCTCTTTCGAGACAATATCGATGCAATACGCCGCAACCGCATCGTTCGCCCGCCGGACCCGTTCTATGCGCACGCACGGATGGCCCACATCCAACGCCAGCTTTTCCGCCAGGCTTTCCGATGCCTCGATATTCTCGATCTGCAGCCTGCTTGTTGAGGGCACTGCGCCGACGCTCTTGATCATGTCGGTCACGGACATCAGATCATCCAGACCGCCCTTAAGCTTCAGCGAAATTTGTCTGATGAAGGTCCCGCGCCCCTGGACCCGCGACAGCAATCCATGCGAGATCATTTGCGCCACGGCTTCGCGCAAACTCGACCGCCCCACGCCCAGCAACTCGCACAACTCGATCTCGGTCGGGATCTGATCCCCTGGTTTAAGGCCTTTTTCGCGAATCATAGCCAGCAGCGATTCCTGGATCTTGTCGCTCATCGATTGTTCGACGCTCAAGCGCATGGGAGCCTTTCTCTCAAACTTTTTTGCAATATACATCAGACGTCTGATGTTTTTTCTGGGATTTACCCTGATTTCACAGGGTCGAAGGCACCCCACTCGCGGGAAGGAAAACGCGATTCATGTGGCGCAACATGCGCGGTCGAAGCGAAAGCGGATGCGGTTACGAGACTGGCTGACCTACGGTCAGCAGGCTTGATCTTGTGCGATGCAATGTGCCCGTCTCCCGTCCGGAAACGGTCAGAAATCTGGAGCGGCCAGCGAACCTTCGGCCTTCATAAAGTCGATAAACGCCCGCAGCGGCGCCGGCAAGTGCCTGCGCCCCGGATAGTAAAGAAACGGTCCAGAAAATTGTGGCCACCAGGGCTGCAAGATCGGCTCCAGCGCGCCGCTATCCAGATACGGCTGAAGCATCCCCTCGAAAAGATGGACCACTCCCACACCGGCTACAGCGGTGCTGATGGCGAGTTCGACCGCAGCGCTTGGCCTGACCAGAAGCGGTCCTGACGGGTCCAGCCGCACCACCTCACCGTCGCGTTCGAAGAACCACATTGGCATGGCGCCGCCCGCGAACTGGCCGCGCAGACACGCGTGCTCGAGCAGCTCGCGGGGATGCGTGGGCCTGCCGTGCGTGTCAAGATATTCCGGCGCTGCCGCGGTCGCGAAACGCTGCACGCGCGGCCCGATCGGGATGGCGATCATGTCCTGTTCCAGACGTTCGTCGTAGCGAATGCCGGCGTCGCAACCGATCGCCAGCACATCGACGAAACCATCCTCGACCACCACTTCCACCCGAATGTCCGGATAAGCCTTCAAAAACCGCGCGATGAGCGTCGGCAAAACGATCCGCGCGGCGCTCGACGGCACGTTCAGCTTGAGCGTGCCCGTGGGTTTGTCGCGAAAACCGTTCAGAACGTCCAGCGCCGCTTCCATTTCACTGAAGAGCGGCGACAGCTTTTCGATGAGACGCTCGCCCGCCTCGGTCGGCGCCACGCTGCGCGTGGTCCGGTTCAGCAGGCGCAGTCCGAGCTTGGCCTCGAGGCGTCGTACGGCAATGCTGAGGCTCGACGCCGATACGCCGCTGATGCGTGCGGCGTCCCGAAAGCCGCCGGCCCGCGCGACCGATACAAATGCGGCAAGATCATTGAATTCCATGGGCATTGTTCAAAATAGTGCACGACCTGTGCAATCTAGACCCGATTATCGAACAGCGCAATCGGTCTCATACTGGCGTCATACCTTTCACGGAGATCTTCATGTCGAACCTCAACACCACTGATACCTTTTCTCTCGCGGGCCACACGGTGCGGCGCATGGGCTACGGCGCCATGCAACTTGCCGGACCTGGCGTGTTCGGTCCGCCGAAGGACCGCGATGCGGCCGTGGCCGTGCTTCGCGAGGCTGTGGCGTCAGGCGTCAATCACATCGATACCAGCGATTTCTACGGCCCCCACGTCACCAACGAGATCATTCGCGAGGCGCTCCATCCGTATGCGGACGGCCTCGTGATCGTCACGAAGCTTGGCGCCGTTCGCGGCGCGGACGGTTCATGGAACGCGGCCCTCGAGCCGGACGATCTGAAACGCGGCGTTCACGACAATCTTCGCAACCTCGGGCTCGATGCACTCGAGATCGTGAACATACGCAACATGGGCGACATCCACGCGCCGGCCGAGGGATCGATTGCGAAGCAGGTCGAGACGCTCGCCGAGCTTCAGCGCCAAGGGCTCGTGCGCCACATTGGTCTGAGCAACGTGACGCCGACGCAGATCAAGCAAGCGCAAGGGATTGCCGAGATTGTCTGCGTGCAGAACCATTACAACCTGATCCAGCGCAGCGACGACGCACTCGTCGATGACCTCGCAGCCCAGGGCATTGCGTACGTACCCTTCTTTCCGCTGGGCGGCTTCACACCGATCCAGTCATCGGCGCTTTCGACGATTGCGCAGGGCCTGGAAGCGACGCCCATGCAAGTCGCGCTTGCGTGGCTCTTGCATCGCGCGCCGAACATCTTGCTGATTCCGGGGACGTCGTCGGTCACGCATCTGCGCGAAAACCTGCAGGCTTCGCAATTGAAGCTGCCGGACGATGTGCTCGCCGAACTCAATACGCTCGGTGGGGTTCAGTCCGGGCATTGAAGGTGTTTGGCCGGCCGGCCCGCCGAATGACCGACAAAAAAAAGGCGCCTGAACAAAGGCGCCTTTTGTC
>NZ_CAXTGZ010000098.1:0-14924 GCF_964243625.1 uncultured Caballeronia sp. | reverse complement strand
GCTCAATACCGTCGAGCGCTACTGCCACAATTAGCCTCAAATCTGTTCAAGGTTTGTTTGAGTATAGGCAGCTCGGGCCGGTACGCAAGTTGCGATTGTCACAGCGAGCTTGTGTGACGCACCTTTCCCGCTGTAAGTGAATGATCTGACGGGAATTTTCCAAACGCGTTCAGTACTAACCCGCATCTGCAGGTTGAACCTGAATTCGAACCTTTGGCGTTGTCGCAGACACGTTGTTTCCACGGAGTCGCACCCATGAGTTCCCCGAATCGCCGCTCCCTCGAAGTTGATTTTTTCCGGGGGCTCGTGCTGCTTGTCATTGCCGTTGACCACATTTCGGGAAGCGTCCTGTCGCGCTTCACGCTGCACAGCTATGCATTCTGCGATTCCGCTGAGGTATTTGTATTTTTGGGCGGCTATGCATCGGCGGCGGCTTATACATCGATTGAATCGAACCGCAGCCATTCGGCCGCGCTCCGGCGCTTCTTGAAGCGGAGCTGGGAGATCTATCGTGCATATCTGTTCACCGCGGTCATGATGCTATTAGGCGGCGCGCTGCTGATGTGGATGCGCATTGACACCCCCATGCTGCAAATCACCGAATGGCCGGCTTTCCTTGCCCGGCCGCTCAGCCTTTCCTTCGATATCGCCACGTTGCGGCATCAGCCGTATTTGTCGTCGGTGCTGCCGATGTACGCCATGTTCGCGCTCGCCGTGCCGTTCGTCGTGCCGCTTGCGGAGAAAAAGCCCGTTGTCGTGCTGTTCGGCAGTCTGGGCATGTGGCTGTTCGCGTCGTCGCTTGCGCAGTGGCTGCCTTCAGCCTACGCCGAGGGCTGGTCGTTCAACCCGTTCGCTTGGCAATTGATGTTCGTGCTGGGCCTGCTTTCGCGGGTTCAGCCGATCAGCGCCGAATTCCACAACTCGAAAACGGCGCGTTGGCTGACGCGCGCCGCGATCGTGGTGTTCCTGACGTTCGCATTCGCCAAGCTGTTCCTTGAGACGCAAGCGCCGCCGGGATACATGAAGCAGAACCTCGCGACGCTGCGCATCGTGAGTTTTGTGGTGGTTGCGTGGCTGTTCGCGCAGGCCGTGCACGCAGGGTGGATTCGATCGCTCGCGCAGGCTTTGCCGAGCGTGGTGAACGTCGGCAAGCAGGGGCTCGTGTGCTTTATTGCCGGCGCTTGCATGTCGCTGGTCATTGATTCCGCGTTGCGCGTTGTATCGCTCGGATCGTACCAATGGATGGCCGGGCTGACCGGCGACGCCATTGCTATCGGCACGCTGATCTGGCTCGCGGCATTCTGGCGCGACCGGAAGGCCGCCCAGCTTAGCCGCGTGCCCAAACATCCCGCCGTGCCGGCGCATGCAACCAACCGGCGGGATCGATAAAACGTCGAAGCAGCGTCAGAGCTTGATCCCGCGCGTCTCACGCATGCACAGGACGCCGATCAAGCTGAGTGCGGCCGCCGCGGAAACGTAACCGCCAACCCACGTCAGCCCGCCGCGATTCGCCAGCAATTGCGCGATATACGGCGCCACCGACGCACCCAGAATCCCGCCGAGGTTGTACGCCACGCCCGCCCCGGTGTAGCGCACGTTGGTCGGGAACAGCTCGGGCAAGAGCGCGCCCATCGGGGCAAACGTCACGCCCATCAAAAATAGCTCGATGGTCAGGAACAGCGCGACTGCGAACGTGTTGCCGCTGCCAAGCAAGGGCGCCATGGTGAACCCGGAAAGGATCGCGGCAATGCAACCGACGATCAGGACCGGCCGACGGCCGAATTTGTCGCTTGCGAGCGCCGAAAGCGGCGTGGCGATCGCCATGAAGATCACCGCGAAGCACAACAGGCCCAGGAATTTCTCGCGCGTGAAATGCAGCGTCGAGACGCCGTACGACAGCGAAAAAACCGTCGAGATGTAGAAGAGCGTGTAGCAGACGATCATCGCAATGGCACCAAGCAGCGTCGGCCCAAGATAGCGGCTGAGCAGCGTCGCAACAGGCATGCGCACGCGTTCGTGCTTTTCCATGGCCGCGCGAAACGCCGGCGTTTCCGCGATTTTCAGGCGCACGTAGAGTCCAAGCCCCACCAGCACGGCGCTGACAATGAACGGCACGCGCCAGCCCCAACTGCGGAATTGTTCGTCGGTGAGAGACAGCGCCAGGCCGAAGAACAAGCCGTTCGATGCCAGGAACCCCACCGACGGCCCCAGTTGCGGGAACATCCCGAACCAGCCGCGTTTGTTTTGCGGGGCGTATTCGGTCGCGAGCAGCGCCGCACCGCCCCATTCGCCGCCGAGGCCAATGCCTTGCCCGAAACGCAGGATGCACAGCAGCACGGGCGCGAGGCTGCCAATGGACGCATATCCCGGCACGAAGCCGATCAGCGTCGTGGAAACGCCCATCACCAGTAGCGATGCAACCAGCGTCGATTTTCGTCCGATCCGGTCGCCGAAATGGCCGAACACGAACGAACCGATCGGGCGCGCGATAAACGCAATGCCGAACGTGACGAACGCCGACAACGCCTGCGCGGCGGGCGAACTATGCGGAAAAAAGACCGGGCCGATCACGAGCGCGGCGGCGGTAGCGTAGACGTAGAAGTCGTAAAACTCGATCGCCGTACCTATAAAACTCGCGAAAATGACGCGGGAACTGCTCATTTTGGCATCGCTGGCGGGCGATGCAGGCAGTGAGGATGAAGCTGACGACATGGCGTCTCCGTTTTGCCCATCGCGCGCGATTCTCAACCGCGCCGCGGGACATTTTATTAAGGCAAACAATGCAGGCAGACTGCGTCGAACGGCGCGCGGGTGCGGCGTGGTATCGAGCGGGCGGGGCGCATTGCACAGGCGCTGGATGGGCGGCGGCAATGGCGTGACCGGCATGGCCGGCCAACCGGTGTAACGGGGGTATCGAAAATTATAACGACCGTGCGTGGCGACGGGCAAGGAAGTGTTTCCCGAAGTGCAATGAAAGTTCCCTCAGTCGATGGTCGTTGCCTGCGGCGAATGCGCGCTCCTTAGCTGGAACTGGCCGTTGTCGTTGAAAAGCCAGCCTTCGAAGAGGTCGAGGTGGCCGTTGCCATCGAGCAGGCGAGTGGGCGGTGCGGGCAACGGCGAGGCCCGGCGCAGCGAGGCGAGGGCAGTGGCTTCGGCTTCGTCGTCCCCATTCGTCCTATACACCGACGAGCGGATCACACGCCCGTTGCGATCCACGGTGTAGGCGACCACGACAAGCGAGCGCAGCATGGCTTGCGGCGTGCCCTTGAGCACCAGCGACGGATTGTGCTCGAAGATATGTTGTGCGACGCGCACCTTGTATTGATCGAGCGTCGCGCCCGCGACCGCCGCGGCGGGCTTGGGCGTTTCGAGCGCGCTGGGCGGCGGGGTGATCGTGCAGGCAGCAAGAGTCGCGAGGAGCGCGATGCTGCGTCCAATGTGTGCCTGTTTGAAGCGGTAGGTCATGATCGGCGAAGCTCCGCAGAAATCGCTGCATCCAGGCTCGACGATACGCGCCGGGACCACGTCTTGCTGCCCCATTTTGCATACCCACAGCATCTCAATGCAAGGAGAGGACCATGAGCAGCGATCCGACCGATCTGAACAATCCGCAACCGGCTGAACACAGCGACAACGAGGCGAGCAAGATGCCCGATCGCGACGACGACCAGCGCAAGCAGGCGCCAAGCGATCAGCCTGGAAAGAAACCCGGTGAAGGTGAGCCGGACGTAGGTTGACGAAGGACCCGATACCTCAGCCCGGCGCAGCCTTCTTGCTGCGCCGGCGGGGTTTGGGCTCGACACCGATCCGTTCATCGCGCGCCAGCACTAGCGCCGTCATTCTCTTCACGATGTCCTCGAACGCCGGATCATCCTGCGATACATAAAGCCACTTCCCGAGCACCGGATGCGGCTGCAACGCCGGCATTTCACTGATGAGCGCAGTGTGGCGATCCTGCGACGTGCACACCAGCAAACCATTCCACGGTTCGTCGCGATCGCCGGCAACCAGGCATAACAATCCATCCAGGTAAGCGGCGTCGAGGCCGAACATCCGTTTGCTGAGGTAGGCCGGGTCACGCTCGAATGCCTCGAAGATCCAGGCGAGCGAGTTGTTGATAGCGGAGGGCATCGATTTCAAATCCCATTGTGCAAGGCGTATTTAAACCCGGTCCCTCGCGGTTTCGCTGAAAAGCCATTCGCGGAACGCGACGAGCCTGAGTAGTGCCGCGCATTCCTTCCGGTAGACCACGAAATACGCGAGCGATGACGGCAGCGTGATCTCGGGAAACAAGCGGATCAAGCGGCCGGAATTCAGATCATCGCGCGCGAGAACGCTGCGTGCCAACGCCACGCCGTGACCATCGACGGCAGCCTGCAACACTGCCGCGGAATTGTTGATCTTCAGGCCGGCGCGGCTCGCGACGACTTTCACCCCTGCGTTGTCGAGCCACGTATCCCACGTGACGAAGCCGGATTGCCGGTCGACGGAAAGATCATCGATCAATGTCAGTCCGGCGAGATCGGCAGGGCCACGCAACCCGGAATGGCGCTCAAGGAATTCACGCGAACAAACCGGAAAGACCTCCTCGTCCATCAGCTTTTCCGCTTGCAGCCCCGGCCAATGGCCGGCGCCATAACGCACTCCGATATCGATACCCTGACTCGCGAAGTCCATGAGTTTGAGACTAGTGTCGAGACGTACATCGGTTTCCGGCCACGCAGTCTGGAACCGGTCTATACGCGGTAGAAGCCATTTCGCCGCGAACGCCGGGCTGACAGTGACGGTAAGTACGCCTCCGGTCGACGCTTCCTTGAGCCGCGCAAGCCCGAGGTTCAGCCGGTCGAAGCCTGCACGGATGTCGGGCAGCGCCCGAATTGCGATGTCCGTCGGTATCAGACGCGCCCGCCCGCCGCCGCTTCGATGAAATAGTGGGAAGGCCAGCCACTCTTCGAGGCTTCGAACAAGTTGTCCGACAGCCGCCGGGGTGACATTCAGTTCCGCTGCTGCCGCCGAAAAGCTTTGGTGGCGCGCACTCACTTCGAATGCACGCAACGCGTTCAAGAAAATTGGCGTTGTCATACGGTAAAGTTTTTCTTTTAGGAACAGACAGAATAACTGATTTGCGATTGCGTACGCGCGAGCCAACAATACTCTCCATCAAGGAAGCAGGGAGCGGATCGTTCCTTCACTTGGCTGAACTTTTCAGGAGTATCGGAATGCATAGTTTTTCTTCTAAAGTGGCGATTGTTACGGGCGGCGGATCGGGGATTGGCAAGGAGGTCGCAGCACGCCTCGTGCAAGCCGGGGCAAGTGTAGTTATTGGCGGGCGTGATGAGGCCAAGCTCAAGCAAGCGGCAGAGCAAATTGATCCGACCGGCGCCCAGGTTCGCACGTTCGCCGGTGACATTGCAGCGCCAGCAACAGCCGCTGGCCTCGTGAATCTCGCGACTCAAGCCTTTGGCGGCGTCGATATCCTGATCAACAATGCTGGCGTGTTTGCGCCTAAGCCGTTTCTCGACGTGACGGAATCTGAATACGACTGGTTCATCGATACGATCCTCAAAGGCAAGTTCTTCATGGCCCAGGCCGCGGCGCGCGCCATGAAGCTGCGCGGTGGTGGCGCCATCGTTCAGACCGGCTCGCTCTGGGCGTTGCAGGCGATCGGCGCAACGCCTTCAGCGGCGTATTCGGCGGCGAACGCGGGCGTGCATGCGTTGACGCGGAATCTGGCGATCGAACTGGCGTCGTCGAACATTCGCATCAATACCGTAGCGCCGGCGGTCGTCGAGACGCCTGTCTACAACACGTTCATGACCGACGATCAGGTCAAGGCGACGTTGCCTGCGTTCAACGCGTTTCATCCGCTCGGGCGCAACGGGCAGCCGGCGGATATCGCCGAGGCAATCCTTTTCCTTGCATCGCAAAATGCATCGTGGATTACCGGTACCGTGCTGCCCGTCGATGGCGGCGTCATGGCCGGCCGTCAGGCCTGAACCGGGGATTCCGTGACGACGCGGTATCCCGCGATTAAACGCAAAAGGTGCGCTGACCCCTCATTCCCGCTCTTCCGCCGATAAAACGATCGGCGCCTTCGTTCCCGCCTCGCCCGATGTCTCGCGCTGCCAGATCGCCTTGTAAAGCCGCTCGAGATCGCGCGTGAATTGCGCGGTATTGAAGAGCGGAAGCGTTTCACGGCGCTGGATCAACTGAGTGCTCAGCGCGGCGAGCCGTTCCGGATCGGAAGCGAGTGACAGCGCAACATTGAAATAGGTCTCGTCGTCTTCCGTCACCAGTTCGCCAAGCCCGGCGGCCCGCAGCAGGCTCGCGCCCACGCGGCTGGCGAACAATGCACCGCTGCGCGTGACCATGGGCACACCCGCCCACAATGCGTCGCTACCCGTGGTGTGGGAGTTGCACGGAAAAGTGTCGAGCGCGATGTCCGCCAGCGCGAGGCGCGCAAGATGCGCCGGCTGTTTCAGGCGATCAGCAAAAATCAACCGTGACGCATCGATACCCCTGGCCGTTGCCTCTTTACGCAGATTGTCGATGACATCGGGCACGGGCGGTTCGAGAAGCCATAGCACGCTGCCCGGCACCGCCGCGAGCAGACGGCACCAAACCGAGAACATCGTGGGCCCGAACTTGAACGTCTGATTGAAACTGCAGAATACGATACCGGTTTCCGGCAAGCCCGCTTCGGCACGGGTGGGCTGCGGGCCGGATTCGCGGCGGTGGTCATTCGGCTGATAGCAATACGGCATCAGCGCGAGTGTTTCGCTGAAATGATCGGCATGGGCCGGTGGCGTGACGACCGGATCGCCTATTAGGTAATCCGCCAGCCCGGAATGCCCTAGCGAGCCGGGATAGCCAAGCCAATTGAGCGTAACAGGCGCCGGGCGCCGCGCCGAGATGCCAAGCCGGGTGCCAGTCGTGAAACCCTTGAGATCGACCAGAAGTTGAATACCGTCGGCCGCGATCTGCGTGGCGGCCTCTGCGTCGGTCGCGGCGGCGATGTCATGAAAGGTCGCCGGCATGTTGGCGATGCGCGAGGTAAAAGCGTCGTCGCGGGATGGCCCGTACGAATACAAATGCACGTCCACACACGATTGATCGTGCAACTCGAGTACGCCGGCCAGCAAGTGCATCGTCGCGTGATCGTAAAAATCCGATGACAGGTAACCAATTTTCAGCCGTGACCCGTCGGCTTCGCGGGGCGTCGCCGCAGACGCGCCTTGCGCATTCAATTCCCGGCCCCAACGGCTCAATGCAAAAAGACGACCCGCTTCGCGATGGACCGCAGGCGGCATGGATGGAATGCCAAGCAGTTCCCATGTCCCCGGATTGGCAAACCGCGCCGACTCGACCAGTTCGATGGCGGCGGCATCGATCTCATCCAGTCCATCCCACGACGCCGCCTGTCGCATGACGTGCTGAACGGAGTCCCATCGGCCAGCCTGCCTGTACGCGGCTTCTGCATCGTCCAGCCGGTTCAGTGAGTCCAGCAGGTCGGCATAGGTCGACCAGATCGCACCGGTTTCCGGCTCGATTGCGAGCGCCTGGCGAAAGCTGGTTTCGCTTTCGTGAGGACGGCCAGTCTCGCGCAACAAGATGCCCAGGTTCCGGTGAGCCAGGCAATAACGGGGATCGGTGGCGAGCGCTCGCCGATAGTTCAATTCCGCGCCCGCTCGGTCCTGCATGCGGTCCAGGATCGTTCCAAGGTTGTTGTATACGCGCGCGGCCTGAGGCTCAAGCGCAATGCCGGCTTGGTAAGCATCGCGCGCTTGTGCATCTTTGCCCTGGGAGGCCAGGGCAAGACCGAGGTTGATGAAATAGGTCGGGTTCCGGTTGATAGCGACCGCTTTCCTGAGGCATTGCTCAGCTTCCGGAAAACGCTTCTGCTCGATGCGCGTGATGCCGAGGAGGTGGATCGCCTCGGCGTTGCGCGGGTCGCGTTTGAGCAACTGCTGGATCAAGGTTTCCGCCTTGATCAACGAGCCCGATTGAAGCGCAACGGTGCTGGCCTGAAGCATGGCGCCGACGGTGGGACGGCCTGCAGTACGCGACCCGGAAATGTTTCTGGTTGCTGACATTGATCGATTACGTGAAACAACGCCTCGCTCTGCCGTGCGGGGCTTGCCGACAATCAACGAGTCTGCGGGAGCGTATCAGCAGGCCGGCCACACTTACAACTTCGGCGGCTTCCTCTGAAACGGTCCTGAAGAGCGTTGATATAACCGGGACAGGCGTGAACGCGCCTGCTTCGGCGCTCGTATCTCGATCGACGCCATCACATGGCCGTTGCCGGTCTACAAAAAATGACGAGTCAGATGCAACGGAGCAACAGGACAGGATAGGCCGCGAGCATTCAGCAGAGATTTCGGCCGCATGACGGGCCTGTTGGTGCGCAGAAAAAACAAAACCCCGTAATTCATTGAATTTACGGGGTCTCTTGTTCATTCTGGCGGAAGCGGTGAGATTCGAACTCACGGACGAGTCACCCCGTCGCTAGTTTTCAAGACTAGTGCCTTAAACCACTCGGCCACGCTTCCACGTTTCACACATCACAACCAAAGCAACTGCCGGAACAGCGCACCTTTCCGGCAAGGCGCGTATTGTAGCGCAACTTCGCCGGCTGTTTAAGCCTTCGGAAGCGCGTCATCCGTCCAGCGATTTCGTCGCCCGCAAAGCAGGAAACAGGCGCATCCAGAGCAGGGCCACAACGATCGTCCCGGCTCCGCCGATCAACACCGCGGGCACCGCGCCGAACAAGCCCGCAGTCATGCCCGATTCAAACTCGCCAAGCTGATTCGATGTCCCGATAAACAACGAATTGATCGCGTTGACGCGGCCACGCATATCGTCGGGCGTTTGCAACTGGACGAGCGAATTGCGCACGACCACGCTGATCACATCAGACGCACCCAGCGCGCCGAGCGCGAGCATCGAAACGATGATGTTGCGCGATAAACCGAACACGATCGTTGCAATGCCAAACGCAATTACGCCTCCGAACATTGCGGTTCCCGCGCGTTGCCGCAAGGGGAAGTGCGCCAGATAAATCGATCCCGCCAAGGCACCGACGGCCGGCGCCGCGCGCAAGACGCCGAGCGCCCAGGGTCCGGCCTGCAGCACATCGCGGGCGAACACGGGCAACAAGGCCGTCGCGCCGCCGAGCAGCACCGCAAACAGATCGAGCGACAACGCGCCGAGAATCACCGGTTTGCGTCGAATGAATGCGATACCCGAGAACAGCGACTCGAACGAAAGCGGCGTTTTCATACGAACCGCTTTTTCGATTTTTATCAGTGAAAGCAGCAGCGCCGCGCCCACGAACGCCACCGATACCGCCCCGTACACCACGAGCGCGCCGAGCCCGTAGAGCAGGCCGCCCATCGCGGGGCCGAGGATTTGTGCGGTCTGGTTCGCAGACGTGGACCACGCGGTTGCGTACTGCAACTGGGCGCGCGGAATGAGGTTGGGCAAGAGCGCTGACATCGACGGCGATTCAAACGCCCGGGCCGAACCGGCAACTGCAGCGATCACATAGATCAGTTCCTGACTCGTCACCCCACGCCACGTGGCGATACACAAGGTCAACGCCGCCACGCCCTCGATCGCCTGGCAGATGAACGCGATCGTGCGCCGGTCGTACCGGTCGGCCACATGACCGACCACGAGCGTGAGCATGAACATGGGCAGGAACTGCGCGAGGCCGACCAGCCCGAGCGCGAACGCGCTGTGCGTGATCGAATAAATCTGCCAGCCGATGGCGACCGACATCATCTGGAACGCCACCGATGACATGACCCGCGCGCTCCAGAAGAGCGCAAAGGGCCGGTGACGCATCACTGAATTGGGCGGTACGGCAGGAGAGGAGGCGCTCAATTAACGGTTGTCCTTGGTCGTCTTCGAGTCAGGGTTCTTGAGGAACAGCGCCTGCAGGTCGTTGAGAAAATCCTGGCCGCGCTGCGTGGGCGCAATGGTGTCGATATCGCGCGTGATCAGGCCGCGCTTCTCGGCTTCGATCAACGCGGGTTCGATCGCGGACATGGCAAGGCCGGTGCGTTCGTTAAACGAATGCACCGGAAATCCTTCGACGAGCCGCAGCGTGTTGAGCATGAATTCGAACGGCAGATCGCGCGGACCGACTTCGTTTTCTTCCTGCACGGCCGCGCCTGCGAGCGCTTCGTCCATGTACGTGCCTGGATGTTTGTATCGGACCTGCCGCACGATCTTTTGCGGGAACGACAACTTGGTATGCGCGCCCGCGCCAATTCCCAGATAGTCGCCGAAGCGCCAGTAATTCAGGTTGTGCCGGCTCTTTTTGTTCGGCTTCGCATACGCCGACACCTCGTAGCGCTCGTACCCCGCCGATGCCGTGCGCTCGTGAATCCAGTCCTGCATGTCGGCGGATTCGTCGTCGTCGGGAACGGGCGGCGGGTATTTCGCGAACAGGGTGTTCGGTTCGAGCGTCAGGTGATACAGCGACAAATGCGGCGGCGCGAAACTGATTGCGGTTTCTATGTCGGCACGGCATTCGTCCAGCGTTTGCTTCGGCAGCGCGAACATCAGGTCGAGGTTGAAGTTATCGAAGTTCTTCGCGGCGATTTCCACGGCCTGGCGCGCTTGCGTCGCATCGTGAATCCGTCCGAGCGCCTTCAAATGCGCTTCGTTGAAGCTCTGGATTCCTATCGATAACCGGTTCACGCCGCTCGCCCTGAACTGCGCAAACTTCGCCGCTTCGAAAGTACCGGGATTCGCTTCGAGCGTGATCTCGGCATCGGCGTCGAGGGGCAGCAACGCGCGGGCGTCGGAAAGCAGACGGTCCAGCCCCTTCGCCGACAACAAGCTGGGCGTGCCCCCGCCGATGAAAATTGAATGGACCTGCCGGCCCCAGACCATCGGCAATGCTTGTTCCAGATCGGCGCGCAATGCATCGAGATAACGGTCTTCCGGAAACGTCTGTCCCTTCCACTCATGCGAATTGAAGTCGCAGTACGGACACTTTTTGACGCACCAAGGGAAATGCACGTACAGCGACAACGGCGGCAGCGACGTCAGCCGGATACTGCCCGGCGACGTGAACGCCTTGACGACGTTGATCGTTTGGGGACCGGCGCTCACGAGACGTCCTTCAACCGGCCGAGCAGATGCCGAAGCGCGATTGCCCGGTGGCTGCTGGCGTTCTTGACTGCGGGATCGAGTTCACCGGCCGTTTTTCCAAGCGATGGCACGAAGAAATGGGCATCGTAGCCAAAGCCGTTTGCGCCGCGCGGAGCATCCACCACTTCGCCATGCCAGCGGCCTTCCGCAATCAGCGGTTCTGGATCGTCGGCATGACGAACCAGCACGAGCACGGAGAAAAAATACGCGCGACGATCGGTTTCATTCGCCAGATCCGCGACAAGCCGCGCGTTGTTCGCGGCGTCGCTTTTTTCGCCGCCGTTGAGCAATTGCGCGTATCGCGCGGAATAGACACCGGGCGCGCCGCGCAACGCGTGAACGCAGAGACCGGAGTCATCGGCGAGAGCGGGAAGTCCCGTCGCCTTCGATGCATGCCGCGCCTTCGCCAGCGCGTTCTCGACGAACGTCACGTGCGGTTCCTCGGCCTCGGATACACCGAGTTCGCCTTGCGTCACCAGATCGATGCCGGCGCTCGCGAGCAAGGCCGCAAACTCGCGCAACTTGCCGGCGTTGTTCGACGCCAGCACGACCCGTTTGAATACAGGATCAGACACTGAGCAGCTCCAGGGCGACTTTCTGCTTCGCAATCAACGTTTCAATGCCGCTTTGCGCCAGATCCAGCAATGAATTCATTTCCGAGCGCGTGAACGGCACGCCTTCGGCTGTTCCCTGAACCTCGACAAAACCGCCGGCGCCCGTCATCACGACGTTCATGTCGGTATCGCACTGGGAATCTTCGTCGTAGTCCAGGTCGAGAACCGGCTGGCCGTTGTACACGCCAACCGAGATCGCGGCGACGAATTCGTTGATGGGCGATTCTGCGATCTTCCCGGCTGCAATCAGCTTGGTGACGGCATCATGGGCCGCGACGAACGCGCCCGTGATGCTTGCCGTGCGCGTGCCGCCATCGGCCTGGATCACATCGCAATCGATATGCAGCGTCCGCGCGCCGAGTTTGTTCAGATCGAACACGGAACGCAGCGCGCGCCCGATCAGCCGCTGGATTTCCTGCGTGCGTCCGGTCTGTTTGCCGCGCGCGGCTTCGCGATCGTTACGTGTGTTCGTCGCGCGCGGCAGCATGCCGTATTCGGCGGTGAGCCAGCCCTGATCGCGGCCGCGCAGGAATTCGGGCACGCGCTCGGAAATGCTTGCGGTGCAGATCACCTTGGTATCGCCGAATTCGACGAGGACCGAACCTTCCGCGTGCTTCGTGTAATGACGCGTGATGCGCACGTCGCGCAACTGGTTCGCCCGGCGGCCGCTGGGGCGTGAAGTCGGGGCGGGCGAGGTCAGCGGAGAATCTGTCATGGAGGCGATCAAGTGAAAAAGCAGTAAGGGAGGGCGGTGCTGAAAGTCGCCAGAAAGCGGCAGCGAGCGACGAACACAGCGAAGGAACGCCGGGCCGGAAAAACAAATTTTATCCGCAATCCGGGTGAGCGTCCGGCTGCGTATGAAGCCGACGCACGCGTTTCCCCGGGCTTTCAAGGGCAGTAACGGCAAAAATGGGATAATGCCAGCTTCCCCGCCCGGCCAACCATGCATGCCATTCGCGCAGCTTCACGCCGGGCGTACTGAAGTGAACCAGCCGTGCGGCGCATGCAGTGAAGGCGCCGGTGCACACGGTCTTCAACAACGGACGCGATAATGATCTACAGCATGACAGGCTATGCGAGCGCCACGCGCGAGGTAGCGTCGGACGGCGCGGGCGCAAATGGCTCGGGCGTGGGAGTATCGGTGGAATTGCGCACGGTGAATTCGCGCTTTCTCGACATGAACTTCCGCATGCCGGAAGACGTTCGCGTATGCGAGCCGCAGTTGCGCGAAATGCTGATGAACAAGCTCTCGCGCGGCAAGGTCGATATCCGCATCAACCTGAATCGCGCCGAGCAAACGACCATTTCCGGCGCGCTCAACCGCGATGCGCTGTCCCAACTGGCCGCGCTGGAGCGCTCGGTTCTCGACGTTTTCCCCGATTCCGAACGCATGCGCACCGGTGAAATCCTGCGCTGGCCCGGTATTTTGTCGGAAAGCGGTGTTTCGGCAGAAACCTTGCGCAACGCGGTGCTGGCGTGCGGCAAGCAGGCGATTGCCGAACTTATCGATGTCCGCGCCCGCGAAGGCGCCGCGCTCAGCGCCGTGTTGATCGCGAATGTGACGGAAATGGAAGCGATCGTCGCGCGCATCACGCCGCTCGTGCCGGAACTGATCACGAAGCATCAGCAGAAGATCGTGGAACGTCTGCAGATTGCGCTCGGCATTACCGCACCGGAAGGAACGACGCAAACCAGCATTCCGCGCGAAGAGATCGCCGAACGGATTCGCCAGGAAGTGACCATGTACGGCATCCGTATCGATATCAACGAAGAATTGCAGCGCCTCACCGCGCATCTGACGGAAACGCGTCACGTGCTGCAAAAGGGCGGCAAGGTGGGCAAGCGGCTCGACTTCATGATGCAGGAACTCAATCGCGAAGCGAACACGCTCGGCTCGAAGGCGGCAGCAAAAGAACTCGCAGATGCATCGATGACGCTCAAGCTGCTCATCGAACAGATGCGCGAGCAAGTGCAGAATCTGGAGTAACGGCACATGAACGACGCTCAACGCAACACCTACGCCGGCGTTTATCCGGGCAACCTGTTCATGGTCGTGGCGCCGTCGGGCGCGGGCAAATCCACGCTGGTGAACGCGCTGCTCGCGCAGGATCCGGCAATCCGCCTGTCCGTCTCGTACACCACGCGCGACCCGCGTCCCGGCGAGGAAAACGGCGTGCAATACCATTTCGCTTCCGTCGATGATTTCATGGCGCGGCACGACGCCGGTGAATTCCTCGAAAGCGCGGAAGTGCACGGCAACTACTATGCAACGTCGCGCGTATGGATTGAAGCGCAGATGAAAAGCGGCCATGACGTGCTGCTCGAAATCGACTGGCAAGGCGCGCAACAGGTCAAGAAACGCTTTCGCAACGCGGTGGAAATTTTCATCCTGCCGCCCTCGCTCGATGCGCTGGAAGAGCGCTTGAAGAAGCGCGGGCAGGATTCGCCGAACGTTATCGTGCGCCGTTTGCTTGCTGCCGGCAGCGAGATGGCGCACGCGCCCGAAGCGCAATATGTGCTGATCAACGAGAACTTCGATAAGGCGCTGACCGAATTGCGCTGTCTCGTTGCCGCGACACGTCTGCGCTTTGGTTCGCAATATGCACGTCATACGCAGTTATTCGTCGAGTTGGGCATACACTCGCCGCACGCCGAGTGAGCGGGCTTTCCGGTCACATAAGGTAGAATGAAGAACATATCGAGAAGGAATCAACCATGGCCCGCATCACTGTCGAAGACTGTCTGAAAATGATCCCCAATCGCTTCGAGCTCGCGCTCGCAGCAACGTACCGCGCGCGCCAGCTCGCTCAGGGCCACACGCCGAAGATCGAAAGCCGCGACAAGCCGACCGTTGTAGCGCTGCGTGAAATCGCGGCGGGCCAGGTCGGTGTGGAAATGCTCAAGAAGGTTCCGGTTTAAGTTTCAACCGGGTTATCGGCACGAGCGATTTCGAATCAACGCGCATCTTTGCTAAAGCGTCAGCTAACCACGGAGGCGACCATGAATCCTGTTCCATCGTCCGTCTCTGTGGATACGCACCACGACGCGCTCAGTGTCGATTCGCGTCGTGACGCCCAGGTTGAGCTGAACACTGAAAACCACGCGCACGATCACGACCAGGACGGAGATTCTCCGTCGGCGGCG
>NZ_CAXTGZ010000097.1:0-15164 GCF_964243625.1 uncultured Caballeronia sp. | reverse complement strand
ACACCACCGCTTTCGCGTCGCTGCGTTTGCAGCACAGAAACGAGATTATGTAGAATCTTTTTCCCCTTGTCAACAAGTTTGTGAGCGTTTTGCTTTCAAACTTACCGACTTTGGAGCCCGCCTGTTTCCTTGGCGACCCTCGTTGCGAAACGAGGAGGCGAATAATAGGCGATACCCACAGGTCTGGCAAGAGCATCTTCAAATAATTTGAAAAGAAGCTTATTTGGCGCCGGCTGTGGACCTCGTAAGGCCCATTTCTTCGATAGGAACCGCCTCCGACATTGCGGCATATCCCGCGTCGCTCGGATGGATGTGGTCACCGCTGTCATAGCGGCGTTGCAGCTTGTCCGGGTGATCCGGGTCTCGCAGCGCGCGATCGAAGTCGACGACGCCATCGAACGCCCGGCTGGACCGGATGGAATTGTTCACTGCGGTGCGGATCGCCTCGCGTTCGGGCGGCAAGGCGGCCGGCGTAAGCGTCGCGCCATAGATCCTCACTCCGCGCTGGTGCGCCTGGGCAATAAGCCGCTGGTAGCCGCGCAGCAGCGAGTCGGCCGTGACAGGCGTGTGGGGATCGTCGCAATCGAGGCCGGCGTGCGGGGGCATCGAAGGGAAATTGATGTCGTTGATGCCGACCAGCACGATCACCGACCGGACGCCCGGCTGGCGCAAAGCATCGCGATCGAAGCGGCTCAGCACGGCGTCGCCGTAACACGGCGACGGGCTCAACAAGCGATTGCCGCTGATTCCTGCGTTGACCACCGCCGTTCCTTCAATTCCCTTTTGGGTAAGCCGGCGCGCGAGTGCGTCGGTCCATCGGCGATTGGCGTTAGGCGTGGAACGCATCCCGTCGGTGATGGAATCGCCAATGGCAACAAGGGTCTGCGCGGGGGCGGTATCGACGGCAACGCTCGTCAGCCACACGAATTGCGTAAAGCGCGTGCGGAAGGCGGAGGCGTCGGTATCGGCGGAATGGTTGCCGGGCGTCGAGATGTAGTTGACCTGGCTTGCCACCCGATGCCACGCGGCCAGTTTCTGACCTTCAGCCATATAGGTGCTCACCGCCAGCGGCTGGTAAGCAGCGATATTGAATGCCACAGGATCGCTGTCGACCTGGCCACCCGGCGCGATGGTCACGCCCGGCTTGCCGCCAAACGTGACGGGACGCGTCGTTCCCGCCCGCGTTCCTGCCGCGTTGCCCGCTACTGCGCGCGCGACCTGCGCACCATCGATAACGAGCGGCGCCGTGCCATACACATTGCTGAACCGCAGGCGAAGCTGCTTTCCATCGATGGCGGGATAGACGATCTGCCTGACCGTGCGCCCGCCGAATTCAGGTGCGCGATACAGCGCCGGCAACTCGGCGCGCTGCGGGATCTGCTGGAGCGCTGTGCTCCAGGCGCTGACCCAGTGTCCGGAGGGTGCGTCGTCGGCGAAGGCTGGCGTGGACGCGAGCAGGAAGGCAGAAAACGTCGCTGCGGCAACGGCGGAAAGGACGCGAAGGTTCATCGGGGAGCGGGAAATTTTCGGGAAAAACCGATTGTGCCCTACGCAGCAGACCGCACGCTTACAGCGGCGGTGGCGTCGTCACGCGCCTTCCAAATGGACGGAAAATCAGACCGTTTTGTGAAAAGCCCTCAGAATGTCGGCATTCCGCCTCGCGGTTCTTACTTTGTCCGGTACTTATTCAGCATGCATTCCAAAACCTCTTCCAGCACCAGCGCCGCATCCGCCCTCATTGAATGGGAGGAAAAAGGCGAAAGCCATTCGGCGCTCTGGCGCTCGGAAAGCGGGATCGCGCCGCCAAAACGCGTCGTCATAGGCGATGACCAGATGACCGCGGACTCGGCGTATCGGCTGGCTTGCGAAGGGACCGCTATCTTGTGGCGCGGCGATTTCCAGAATGCGCGGCAGTTGTTGCAGGCTGTGGCGCGACGTATCGAAACACGGCCCAAGAAGTCGGCGAAGGCGAAAGCCAAGCAACGCAGCGCCACGCCCGATGCGCCGGCTGAAGCGCCCGCGCCCGGCGAAGCGTTCAATTTGCATCGGCTTGCTCAGTCGCAGCGGGCCCGCACGCTCGGCATGTTCTTGCTGCCGCTCGACGCCGAGTACGCCATTACGTTGCGGCGTGCTCCGGTTGTGAAAGAGGCGTGCGAAGAGGCATACGGTCCGGCGGCGGGTGAGTCGGTCGTGTCGCTGCGGGAGGTGCTCGGGCTGGTCGGCGCGCACGAGTGGCGCAAGAAGGGCGTGGACGTCGAGGCGCTGGGCGCGCGGATTCACCCGTATTACGGTGTGTTTTCGCCTGTGCGCGGCGAGTATGTGAAGCTGGTGGCGGATCAGCCGTTGCCATCGAAGGAACTGGCATTCGATATTGGCACGGGCACCGGCGTGCTGGCCGCGTTGCTGGCCCAGCGGGGCGTGAAGCGCGTGATCGCGACGGAAATCGACCCGCGCGCGCTCGCCTGCGCGCATGAGAACATCGATTTGCTCGGGTTTTCGCCGCAGGTCAAAGTGATCGAAGCTGATTTGTTTCCGGAAGGCCGCGCGCCGTTGATCGTCTGTAATCCGCCGTGGTTGCCGGCGCGGCCGAGCTCGGCTATCGAACATGCGATCTACGACCCGGAAAGCCGGATGTTGCGCGGTTTCCTCGACGGCCTTGCCGCGCATTTGACGCCTGGTGGCGAAGGCTGGCTGATCCTGTCGGATCTGGCCGAGCATCTGGGCCTGCGTACGCGCGCCCAATTCCAGGAGTGGGTCGATCAAGCCGGGCTCAAGACCGATGGCCGGATGGACGTGCGACCGAACCACCCCCGCGCCGCCGATAAAACCGATCCGCTATACCAGGCGAGGTCGGCCGAAGTCACTTCGTTGTGGCGGCTCGTGCCGGCTTGATCAAAGCGCCGCCGGGGCATGGTTTCGGTTTAGAAAAGCCAGCGCCCCTTCTCCGGCGACCACTCCGCTCGCGAAACAGCATGTCAGCAGATAACCACCGGTCGGCGCTTCCCAGTCCAGCATCTCGCCCGCGCAGAAAACGCCGGGCATGGCTGCGAGCATCCATTGCGAATCCAGCGATTCGAACCTCACCCCGCCGGCGCTGCTGATTGCTTCCGCTATGGGCCGCGGCCGCGTCACTGTCAACGGCAATGCCTTGATGCGTTGCGCAAGGCGGGTGGCATCGGCGAAATCTTCGCGGGTCAGGCATTCGCGCAGCAATCCGGCCTTCGCGCCCGTCAGCTTCAGGCGGCTCTGCAAATGGCTCGACATGGAACGTGCGCCGCGCGGGTGCGTGACTTCGTCGTGGACGCGTTCATGGGTCAGCGCCGGAACGAGGTCGAGCAGGAAGGTGGCATGGCCCTCGGCCAGACGGTCGCGAATGCGCGCGGACATTGCGTAGATCAGACTGCCTTCAATGCCCGTCGATGTCAGCAAACATTCCCCCGCCCGCCAGTCCGCGCCACCGTCTTCACGCGGCAAACCGATGGCGACCGACTTGAGCGGCTCGCCGGCAAAGCGGCTGCTGAAGTGCTCGCTCCAGTCGATATCGAATCCGCAATTCGATGGTTTGAACGGCGCAACCGATACATCCCGCGCTTCCAGATGCGCGATCCACGCGGCGTCCGATCCAAGCCGCGGCCAGCTTGCGCCACCCAGCGCGAGCACGACGGCATCGGCGTGAACGTCGCGATCGCCTTCCGGCGTTGCGAACCGGAGCGCGCATGGCGTGGCGTCGTCCCAGCCGATCCACTTGTGCCGCATATGGAAACGCACACCCGATTCACGTAGCCGATGCAACCACGCGCGCAGCATTGGCGCCGCTTTCATGTCGGTGGGAAAGACGCGTCCCGAGCTGCCGATAAACGTTTCCACTCCCAGATCGTGGACCCACGCGCGCAAGGCGGTGGCATCGAAACGGCGCAGCAGCGGTTCGATAAACGCCCGGCGCTCGCCGTACCTCGACAGGAAAGCTTCGGCAGGCTCGGAATGCGTGAGATTCATGCCGCCCTTTCCTGCCATGAGGAACTTGCGGCCGACCGATGGCATGGCGTCGTAGAGATCCACTTCGACACCGCCCGCCGCCAACGCTTCAGCTGCCATCAAGCCGGCAGGGCCGCCGCCGATAACAGCCACACGCGGGACAGGAGATTCGATCGATGACGGCATGCACGGAAAAGTTGGTGGAGATCAGCCCGTATTGTCGCATTCGCCGCGAACGCGACCGGTCCAGGCCAGCCATCTCAAAAAATATCTATTAGCCGACCGTCCGGTCGGTTTATAATTGCTCCACAACGACTTCCTACAGCGAGCGATCGTCATGTACACGCAATCCCTCGATATTCCCGGCAACGTCCAGTCCATCGACCCGGCGTCCACGTCTTCGGAACTCAGCCGTTTCGACGCCGTGATGGCGGTCGACGGCAAAATCGAACCGCAGGACTGGATGCCAGACGCGTACCGAAAGACGCTGGTTCGCCAGATTTCGCAGCACGCGCATTCGGAAATTGTCGGAATGCTGCCGGAAGGCAACTGGATTTCGCGGGCGCCGAGTCTGAAACGCAAGGCCATCCTGCTCGCAAAAGTGCAGGACGAGGGTGGCCACGGCCTCTATTTATATAGCGCGGCGGAAACCATGGGGGTATCGCGCGATCAGCTCGTCGATGCGCTGCACGCCGGCAAGGCCAAGTATTCGAGCATCTTCAACTACCCCACGCCGACCTGGGCGGACGTCGGCGTGATCGGCTGGCTGGTCGACGGCGCCGCGATCATGAATCAGATTCCGCTGTGCCGCTGTACGTACGGGCCGTATGCGCGCGCCATGATCCGCATCTGCAAGGAAGAGTCGTTCCACCAGCGGCAAGGTTTCGACGCGCTGCTCTCCATGATGAAAGGCACGCAGGCCCAAAAGGACATGGTCCAGCAGGCGGTCGATCGCTGGTGGTGGCCCGTGCTGATGATGTTTGGCCCGAGCGACAAGGACTCCATTCATAGCGGCCAGTCGTTCAAGTGGGGCATCAAGCGGATATCGAACGATGATTTGCGGCAAAAATTCGTCGATGCAACCGTCGAGCAAGCCCGGATTCTCGGCGTCACGCTGCCCGATCCCGATCTGAAATGGAACGAGGAACGGCAAGCGCATGACTACGGCGTCATCGACTGGGACGAATTTTGGCGCGTCGTGAATGGCGACGGTCCGTGCAACAAGGAACGCCTCGCGACACGCGTAAAGGCGCATGACGACGGCGAGTGGGTTCGCGAAGCAGCCCTCGCCTATTCCGCCAAACAAGCCGCGCGTGCTCAAAAGCAAGCTGCATAGGGAGCGACAAATGAACAACGAATGGCCGATCTGGGAAGTGTTCGTGCGCAGCAAGCAGGGACTCGATCACAAGCATTGCGGCAGTTTGCACGCGCCCGACGCGCCGGCTGCGCTGCGCATGGCGCGCGATGTCTACACGCGTCGCCAGGAAGGCGTGAGCATCTGGGTGGTGCCATCGGCGGCGATCACGGCGTCCGATCCCGCCGATAAAGCCGAGTTCTTCGAACCTGCCGGCGACAAGATTTATCGTCACCCGACGTTCTTCGTGCTCCCCGACGAAATCAACCACATGTGATCGAAGGCTAGACATGACGACGCCCCAACATCTGTCCTACGTGCTGCGCCTCGCCGACAACGCGCTGATCCTCGGGCAACGCAATGGCGAATGGTGCGGACACGGCCCGGTGCTCGAGGAAGACATTGCGCTCGCCAACATCAGTCTCGATCTGATCGGCCAGGCGCGCCTGCTTTACTCGCATGCGGCCGCGCTCGAGACCGAGTTGCACGGCACGCAGAAAACCGAAGACGACTACGCATATTTCCGCAATGAGCGAGATTTCCGCAACTTCACGTTGAGCGAATTGCCGCACGCCGGACCGTTGTCGGGAACGACGCGCGCAGACCGTGATTACGCGGTGACGGTCGTGCGCAATTTCCTGTATTCCACGCTAATGTCGCATCTCTGGACGGCGCTGACCCGATCGAGCGACGCACAGCTTGCCGCAATCGCTTCTAAGTCGATCAAGGAAACGCGATATCACCTGAATCACGCGAGCGACTGGCTGCTGCGTTTCGGCGATGGCACCGAGCAATCGCATCGCCGGGCTCAGGCGGCGGTGGATTACCTGATGCCCTACACACGCGAATTCTTCAGCGTGGATGAGGTGGAAACGCGCATCGCCGATGCCGGTATCGGTCCGCTGACAGCCGATCTGGAAACCGCGTGGCGCGAAGATGTGGACGCAACGTTGGCCGAAGCCACGCTGCAAAAACCCGCCGACGTGCAGCACGTGACCACGGGCAAACTCGGCGAGCATTCCGAGCACATGGGTTATCTGTTGGCGGAATTGCAAAGCATCGCGCGCCAGCACCCGGGCGCGACGTGGTGAACGCCATGACAACCGCGGAAGACGTTGCGCTCGAACACGTATGGAACGTGCTCGAAGCCGTGCCCGATCCGGAAATTCCGGTGGTGTCCATACGCGAACTGGGTATCCTCCGCGACGTCCGCCGCGCCGCCGACGACACGCTGGAAATTGTCATCACGCCAACGTATTCCGGCTGCCCGGCGATGTACCAGATTGCGGAAGACATCGGCGCGGCGCTGAACGCGGCGGGTTTCGCGAAGCACCGGATAGAGACGGTTCTGGCGCCCGCATGGACCACCGACTGGATGACCGACGCTGCCCGCGAAAAGCTCAAGCAATACGGCATCGCCCCGCCCATGGGCAACTGCGGCTCGAACGAACACGCGCCGCAAGAACGGCCTCTGCGTTTCGTGCCGCGCATCGTCGATAAACCCGCCTGCCCGCGCTGCGGTTCAGTGCATACAGAACGCCTTGCCCAATTCGGCTCGACGGCGTGCAAGGCGCTGTATCGCTGCATGGATTGCCGCGAGCCGTTCGACTACTTCAAACCGTACTGAAAACGACCATGGCGACTCCGCAATTCCATTCGCTTCGCATCCGCGACGTTCGTCCCGAAACCGCGGACGCCGTTACCGTTTCCTTCGATGTCCCCGACACCCTGCGTGATGCGTTCCGCTTTACGCAAGGCCAGTTCGTCACGTTGAAAACGCATATCGACGGCGAGGAAACGCGGCGTTCGTATTCCATTTGCGTCGGCGTGACGGATTACGATCGCGATGGCGAATTGCGTATCGGTATCAAGCGCGTGCGCGGCGGCCGCTTCTCGAACTTCGCTTTCGACATGCTCAAGCCCGGTCACGAAATCGAAGTCATGACGCCCGATGGCCGCTTCTTCACCCATCTGAACGCCGATCACTTCAAGCATTACGTTGCGTTTTCGGGCGGTTCCGGCATCACACCGGTGCTTGCCATCATCAAGACGACGCTCGAGACGGAGCCCACCAGCCGCTTCACGCTGATCTACGGCAATCGCAGCGTCGACGCCATCATGTTCGCCGAGGAACTCGAAGATCTGAAGAACCGCTTCATGAGCCGGTTCTCGCTGTACCACGTTTTATCGGACGATTTGCAGGACGTCGAACTGTTCAACGGCGTGCTGAACCAGGAAAAATGCGCGGCGTTCCTCGAGGCGCTCGTTCCCGCCAGTGAAATCGATGAAGCGTTCATCTGCGGTCCCGGCCCGATGATGGACGCCGCCGAAGCCGCCCTGAAAGGCGCGGGCGTGCCGCCGAAGCAGGTTCACGTCGAGCGCTTCGGGACGCCTTTGCCGCAAGCCGGTGTTCCGCAAATCGAGATCACGGACAACACGCCGACGGCGGATCTGGAATTGGTCATCGATGGAAAAAGGCGCAAGTTTCGTCTGCCGTACCAGGGCGTGAGCGTACTGGATGTCGGGCTGAAGGCCGGCCTCGCGCTGCCTTACGCGTGCAAGGGTGGTGTCTGCTGTACGTGCCGCGCAAAAGTGCTGGAAGGCGAAGTGCGCATGGAGAAAAACTTCACATTGGAACAACAAGAAATCGATGCCGGTTTCGTGCTGACGTGCCAGTGTCATCCGGTTTCGGATCGGGTAGTTGTGAGCTATGACGAACGTTGAGCGACCAGTTGGCGGATTGCACTGATTCAATTCGCTTACACTAGGGGCCGTCTGTTGTTAAGTTGCCGTCATGTCGATCACATCGATCGAGTCGGCTACACAGCAGCCGGCCTTCTTACGTTTGCGGTCACCGTTACTGATGAGCACCATTCACGTTACCAACGGCGACTATGCCGCCGAGATACTTCGCGAAGCGCTGAATGCAGTTTCACGCGATGAGCGCGTCATTCCCCTGAAGGACGATCTTGCGGTCGGCCATCTGAGGGGTATCGATGACAACCCGGAAACGCGTGCCCTCTTCTGGCAACAAGTGCTCGACGAGCACAAAGTCGATTTCATTTCGAAGCTCAAGGAACAAGATGCGCTGTTGCGCGAACTGGCCCAGGGCACGGGTCAAGTCGTGGTCTGGCACGGCCAGAGCGCGGGCGATCAGTTGATGCTGCGGCGCGTCGCTTATTTCCTGCGCAACGTGCCGCAACGCCTGAACGAAGCCAAACTGACCGCCGACGATCTACCCCTCATCACCGCCGACGACGGCACGCAGCGCCGTCGTGGCCGCGGCGACGGCATTACAGCGGTTGGCATGTTCACGGCAGCCGAACTCGGCGTCAAGCTGCCGACGGCCGCGCCCATCTCCGTGTTGCGCATCAGCCGGCTCGCGCTCGAATGGCAGGAAGTGAAGCAGATCAACAGCGAAACGCGGCGCTGGCGCGACAACACGTTTATCTCGGGCACGTATTCCGATATCGATGAAACCATCCTCCAGATCGCAAGCGCCGGCTGGATCGAGTCGCGCCGGCTGGCGGGCGAGGTGATGGGCGGAAGTTTCGGCTTCCTGGTCAGCGACTCGATCGCCCTTTGGCGATGCCGCGAACTCGTGGCTGCAGGCAAGCTGGAAATCCGCGGCGATCCCTCAAAAATTGCCGACGCAAGACTGCGCCGCGCCTCGCATTAGCCGCCGGACGGAGCCAAGTCGCGCTCAAGCATTAGAATTCCGTTCGACCCAGCACTTCTCCGAGACTCAATGGCACGTACCAGAGCGCCCGACCACGACACACAACGCGAGCAGATTCTCGAACTCGCCGCCGCGAAATTCGCGCAGACGAGCTACCCGAGCACATCAATGGCCGATCTCGCCGCCGCCAGCGGCACGTCCAAGGCGCGGCTTTACCACTACTACGCGAGCAAGGAAGCCATCCTGTTCGACCTGCTCGACCGCTATACGAAGCGGCTGATGCTGATCATCGCGGAGGTGGAAGGCGCGAGCCAGCGGCGCGGGCTCACCGAGCGCGAGGCGTTTGCCGAGCTCATTCGCGCGTTTCTCGCGGAATACGAAACGTCGCATAGCCGGCACGTCGCGCTGCTCAACGACGTGAAGTACCTCGAAGATACGCAGCGTGAAATCGTGCTCGAACGCCAGCGCGGTATCGTCGCTGCGTTTGCGCGGCAACTGGCGCGTGCTTATCCGAAGCGGGCGACCAAAGAGAATCAGACGGCCTTGACCATGATGGTTTTCGGCATGATCAACTGGACATTCACATGGCTCAAACCTGACGGCAAGCTGGGTTACGGGGAGTTTGCGGAACAGGTTGTCGATGTGATCGAACGGGGAATGAATGGCGATTCGTGAAATGCTGCACCGCAATATACGACTTGGGCGCACGCACGTCCGTTTTCCGCAACAGCGTGTAAACAATTGATTTTAAAAGATTTTTATTCGTAATACTTGAAAGTTAGACATAATCCTCGACACCGTCTTACGGGTTTTCCCTAGTACTAAAACGATGTTTCGGCTAAAATTCGTTTTGCGACGCACCATGTCGTTCGACGATTCAAGGAGCCACCATCGTGAACCTATCTTTCAACCGCCCCGCCGCATCGATCTTCGCATCTGCCGATCGCTCGCCGAGCGCCGCCGGTCGATCGCCCGTTCTCGTTCGTGAGCTGTCCTCCGCGGATCGCGAGCGCCTGATGACCCACTTTCTCGCCCTCGACGAAGACGACCGCCTTTTGCGCTTCGGCCAGATCGTGCCGGATCGTGTGATCGAGAACTATGTGACGAACATCGACTTTTCGCGCGATACGGTTTTTGGCGTATTCGATGAAGCGCTGAACGTGGTCGGCGTCGGGCATCTTGCCTATTTGCCGGCGGAAGGCGACAAGCGCACGGCTGAGTTCGGTGTATCGGTGCTGGAAAGCGCGCGGGGCCGTGGTGTCGGCAGCCGCTTGTTCGAGCGCGCCGCGATTCGCAGCCGCAACACACACGTTTCAATGCTCTACATGCATTGTTTGTCGCGCAACTCGACCATGATGCACATTGCGAAGAAGTCGGGCATGAAGATCGAGTACGCATACGGCGAAGCCGATGCTTATTTGTCGCTCACGCCTGCTGACCAGAGCAGCATCCTGACGGAGATGTTGCAGGAGCAGGCAGCGGTCTTCGATTACGCGATCAAGCGCCAGGCGCGCCGGGCATCGCAAATGTTTCAGGCGTTCATGCCTACTGCCGACGCGGCCTGAGTTCCGGCCATATCAGCAAGCATGCGCAAAAGCACGAAAGGCGGCGAAAGCCGCCTTTTTTGCGTCTGGAGCATCCGCGCAATCAACGGATAGGCAACGCCGTCGTTTCCTTGATGCGCTCGAGCGAGAAGCTGCTTTTCACATCGATCACCGATGGATGGTGCAGCAACTGGTCCTGCACAAAACGCGAGAAGTGCTCCATGTCTTCCACCTGGACGCGCAGCAGGTAGTCGGTGTCGCCGGTCATTGCATCGCAGGCCACGACCTCCGGCCAGGTGAGCAAGGCGTCGCGGAATCGATCCGCATGCGTCGGCGGATTTTTCATTCCCGCCGAAGCGACCGATCCGCCACGCTTTTCCAGCCTCACGTTGACGTACGCAAGCAGCCCGAGTCCAAGCAGACGGGGCTCCAGTAGCGCGACATAACCTCTTATCACGCCCGCCTCTTCCAGCCGCCGGATACGGCGCAGGCAGGGACTCGGCGACAAGCTCACCTGATCGGCGATGTCCTGATTCGACAAGCGGCCGTTGACCTGCAGAATTGCGAGGATTTTGCGGTCGATTGCGTCGAGTTCGATTCGCGCCATAGTCTGCCCCTTTTGCGCCAGTGGACGCTATAAACGTGCGTCATCGTAATGATGCGCGATTTGATTCGCAAGTATCCGCCACACGCATCTCGATAGACTTTGTCCTGTTAATCGCGATTTACGGAGACAAGGCATGCAACCAACGACCTGGGACAATCCCGTCGGCACGGATGGTTTCGAATTCATCGAATACACGGCGCCGGATCCGGTCGCGCTTGGGCGATTGTTCGAGCAAATGGGATTTACCGCGATCGCGCGGCATCGGCATAAGGACGTGACCTTGTACCGGCAAGGCGACATCAACTTCCTGATCAACGCCGAGCCCGATTCCTTCGCGCAACGCTTTACGCGTTTGCATGGACCGTCGATTTGCGCGATCGCGTTTCGCGTCGCCGATGCAGGCAAGGCTTACAAGCGCGCGCTCGATCTCGGCGCGTGGGGCTTCGACAATAAAACGGGCCCCATGGAGCTCAACATTCCCGCGATCAAGGGCGTCGGCGATTCGCTGATCTATTTCGTCGACCGGTGGCGTGGCAAGAACGGCGCGCAGGCGGGCAGCATCGGCGATATCAGCATTTACGACGTCGACTTCGAACCGATTCCGGGCGCCGATCAAAATCCCGTTGGCCATGGTTTGACGTACATCGACCATTTGACGCACAACGTGCATCGCGGACGCATGATCGAGTGGGCCGAATTCTACGAACGCCTGTTCAACTTCCGCGAGGCGCGGTACTTCGACATAGAAGGCAAGGTCACGGCCGTGAAGTCGAAAGCGATGAGCTCGCCGTGCGGCAAGATCCGCATCCCGATCAACGAGGAAGGATCGGACACGTCGGGACAGATCCAGGAATATCTCGATGCGTATCGTGGCGAGGGGATTCAGCACATCGCGCTCGGGACTGACAACATCTACGACACCGTCGACGCCCTGCGCAGCGCGGATATCGCGTTGCTGGACACCATTGATACGTATTACGAGCTTGTCGACCGGCGCGTGCCGAATCACGGCGAATCGGTGGGGGAACTGAGAAAACGCAAGATCCTGATCGATGGGGTCAGCGACGAAATCCTGCTACAGATTTTCACGGAAAACCAGATTGGCCCGATCTTCTTCGAGATCATCCAGCGCAAGGGCAATCAGGGCTTTGGCGAAGGCAACTTCAAGGCGCTGTTCGAATCGATCGAACTCGATCAGATTCGACGCGGCGTGGTGAAGGACACAACAGCGAGCTGATGTGCGCGACTGAATAAAAATGCCGGCGATCCTCACAGATCGCCGGCATTTGTTTGTTCGTTCGGAAAATTCAGGCTTCGTCTTTCTTTCTCGCAGCCGGGTCGTTCGAGACCTGCTCCACCCGAGCCGGCGCCATGCGCAGCGTGCCGGTCATCAAGGTTTCGGAACCGGCCGCAACGCCGACGCGGGGCACGTTTATCGCCAGGAATGCGGCGGAGACCATCAGGAAATTCTGGATATATCGTTGTTTCACTTCTTGCTCCTTCAACTGCGTGCATCGGTGTGTCCAATGACCGGGCGCGTTTCACATTGCGCATCGGTCACGGTATTTGAATACCGCCGCCACGAGCGGTTCCCGCGCATGATGAAAATCGGGCGTTTTTACACCTCGTAACACGCGAACGATCGTGTCATTTGTTTTCAGCGGGTTTTTACCAGTGCTGCCAGAAATGCAAAACAGGCACACTCAAAATCCCGGCTGCCGCGTCCACAAGACGCTAAAGCCACATGAGTTTTGGCGATCCCAAACGTTGGCGGAGAGAACCTACAATGAATGCCCCACTAGACGCGGAACAACAAGCCAAGCTTGAAGCCGCGCTCACCACCGTCACACTCGACGACAAATACACCCTCGAACGCGGCCGCGCTTACATGAGCGGGATTCAGGCGCTCGTCCGGTTGCCCATGCTGCAACAACAACGCGATCACGCCGCCGGCTTGAACACCGCCGGGTTTATTTCGGGGTATCGCGGTTCCCCGCTCGGCGCGCTCGATCAACATCTGTGGAAAGCGAAGAAACATCTCGCATCGCATGAGATCGTGTTCCAGCCCGGCGTGAACGAAGACCTCGCGGCGACCGCCGTCTGGGGCTCGCAGCAGGTCAACCTGTATCCCAGCGCCAAGTACGACGGCGTGTTCTCCATGTGGTACGGCAAGGGACCGGGCGTCGACAGAACCGGCGACGTGTTCAAGCATGGCAACTCGGCGGGTTCATCGGCGAAGGGTGGCGTGCTCGTGCTCGCCGGCGACGATCACGCCGCCAAATCCTCCACGCTCGCGCATCAGTCCGAACACATTTTCAAGGCGTGCGGATTGCCGGTGCTGTTTCCATCGAACGTGCAGGAATACCTGGACTTCGGCCTGCACGGCTGGGCAATGAGCCGGTACTCCGGCCTCTGGGTCGCGATGAAGTGCGTGACCGATGTGGTGGAATCGTCGGCATCGGTGGATATCGATCCGAATCGCGTCGAGATCGTGTTGCCGACCGATTTCGCGATGCCCGATGGCGGACTCAACATCCGCTGGCCCGATCCGCCGCTCGTGCAAGAAGCGCGGCTGCTCGACTACAAATGGTATGCGGCGCTCGCCTACGTGCGCGCAAACAAGCTGGACCGGATCGAGATCGAATCGCCGAACGCGCGTTTCGGGATCATGACGGCGGGCAAGGCCTATCTGGATGTGCGCCAGGCGTTATCGGACCTCGGTCTCGACGATGAAACCTGCGCCCGCATCGGCGTGCGCTTGTACAAGGTCGGCTGCGTCTGGCCGCTCGAAGCGCAAGGCGCGCATGCCTTCGCTCACGGTCTGGAAGAGATCCTGGTCGTCGAAGAAAAGCGCCAGATCCTGGAATACGCGATCAAGGAAGAACTCTATAACTGGCCCGATGCGCAACGTCCGCGCGTCTTCGGCAAGTTCGACGAGAAAGACGGCGCCGGCGGCGAATGGTCCGTGCCGATGGGCAACTGGCTTCTGCCGGCGCATTACGAGTTGTCGCCGGCGATCATCGCAAAGGCGATTGCCACGCGGCTCGACAAGTTCGATCTGCCTGCCGAAGTGCGCGCGCGCATCGCGACGCGGATTGCGGTGATCGAAGCGAAGGAACGCGCCCTGGCCCGGCCGCGTGTTGAAGCGGAGCGCAAGCCGTGGTTCTGCTCGGGCTGTCCGCACAATACATCCACGAACGTGCCGGAAGGGTCCCGCGCGTTGGCGGGTATCGGCTGCCATTACATGACCGTCTGGATGGATCGCAGCACGAGCACGTTCAGCCAGATGGGCGGCGAAGGCGTGGCGTGGATCGGCCAAGCGCCCTTCACCAACGACAAACACGTGTTCGCCAATCTCGGCGACGGCACGTACTTCCACTCCGGCCTGCTGGCAATCCGCGCGGCGATCGCGTCGAAGACCAACATCACGTACAAGATCCTCTACAACGATGCCGTGGCGATGACCGGCGGCCAGCCGGTCGACGGCGTGCTTACCGTGCCGCAGATCACGCATCAGCTCGCGGCCGAAGGCGCGAAGAAAATCGTGATCGTCACCGATGAACCCGAAAAGTACGATGCGAACGTCGGCCTCGCGCCCGGCATCCAGATTTATCATCGCGAGAAACTGGATGAAGTCCAGCGCGAGCTGAGGGAAATCGGCGGCACGACCATTCTCATCTACGACCAGACGTGCGCCACGGAAAAACGCCGGCGCAGGAAACGCGGCGCTTATCCCGATCCGGCAAAGCGTGTCGTGATCAACGAAGCCGTCTGCGAAGGCTGCGGCGATTGCTCGGTCAAGTCGAATTGTTTATCGGTTGAACCGCTCGACACCGAATACGGCACAAAGCGCCAGATCAACCAGTCTACGTGCAACAAGGATTACTCGTGCGTGAACGGATTTTGCCCGAGCTTCGTCACGGTGGAAGGCGGCCAGTTGAAGAAGCCGAAGGTATCGAGCATTTCCGGCGATGGCATGCCGCCCGTGCCCATGCCAACGCTTCC
>NZ_CAXTGZ010000096.1:0-15187 GCF_964243625.1 uncultured Caballeronia sp. | reverse complement strand
CTATAACAGCAGCGTTTCCCCGCCAATGGCGTGGATGGCGGTGATTGTCAGAAGTCGCACCTTCGACTATTTAAGACGACGCAAATCCTCTGCGGGGCCGGAGATAGAGTGGAGCGATAAACTTGACGAAATCTTGACGGCTGAAACACTTGATCCCTGTGAGCTGGCGGCCTTGAATCAACAAGCGCGACACTTGGAAACATGCATGAACTTCCTCCAAACCAATCAGAGGCGTGCATTGGAGCTAGCGTACTTTCATGATTTAACGCACAGGGAGATAGCGGAGGAAATGACCGTACCGCTTGGTACGGTCAAGGCATGGTTACGTCGTGGAACCGAAGCGCTCAAGGTCAGTCTGGGCACGAATGGCGGGACCGTCTCATCAACGTCGCCGGCAACTGCGAAACATCTCTCTTTAAGTTCGGTACGGGTAATCAATTAGGCATACGTCTATGAGCTCGGGTCCTGGAGACTTGCCCAGGGCGTCCACAGCCCGACACATCGGACGCAGGCCGACCCGAAACGGTCAATCAAATCCATACAAAGCAGTCATTCAGTCAAGTCCCGGATTGAAGCCATTTTGCTCATCCGGGAACCCGGGCGCGCGACGATCTACGTAGTTCGTTTCCATTCCGGTGCTGTAGTTACCCTGAATGCATTGGACAGTGGCCGCTTGTCATTTCCAGACTCGGGGATTTGCCCATCAAGGTGTTCTGCACAACGTTTGAATCCGAAGCGAGTCAAAGCATGAGTCTTATCCATCTTCTCCACCTTGACACCGGTTTCCACTATCTGCCGCACCGGACGACACCTCCGCTATCCAGGCTGACGCGTCGTCCGTTAGACGGTGCGCGCAGAGTCCCAAGTTAATTGACCAAGTTGGAATGACATGCCTCGGCTGAGCAAGCTCAACAATTACGGCCAGTTTGAGCAAGCGTCGACCCGCTTCAAGTAAGCAACGGCGTCAAGTCCGGATCGCCTTTAGCCATCGCCCGCTGGTATGCGGGCCGTGCGCCGATGCGCTGCAGATACGCGAGTATGTAGGGATAAGGCGTAAGGTCGACAGAATGAAACAGGCGCATGGTGGTCAGCGAGAACACGCTCATGATGTCGGCTGCGGTGAAGTCGCTTCCAGCCAGATAATCGTTCTGCGCTAGCCGCGCTTCGAGCAGCGCGAGCACCTTGTCCAGCCGTTCTTGCACCGATGCCTGAATCGGATGATCGGGCGCGAGGCCGCAGCGTCCCACCATCATCGATCGTCCCATCACCGGTTGAAGATTGCCATTGGCGAAATGGAACCAGTAAAGGTAGGAGGCAAAATCCGGATGGTCGGGCGCAAGCTGCAATCGTCCGTGCCCATAGCGCGCAAGAATGAATTCGACAATAGCGGCCGACTCAGCGAGCAACATACCTTCGACTTCGACAAGCGGCGCAGCGCCGAGCGGGTGCAGCGCTTTCAGTTCAGGCGGCGAAAGGCGGGTGACCGCGTCTCGTGTGTATTTTTCGAGCTCGTAAGGAACGCTGAGTTCTTCGCAAAGCCAGACGACACGTTCCGATTGAGAATGACCGAGGTGATGGATTTTCAGCATGAAGCTTTCCTGGCGAGAATGTGAAGACAGCCCGAAGCCAGTCGATAGTGACGCTAGATGGCGCGAGGCTTGGAACGCTTGCGAACGATGGATTACAGCTTTCGCGATTTCCACGAGCGTCGTCGACGAGCGAAACTGAACGCGCATGAACCCGCACCAAGATAGGCAATGACCGACGAGGCTCGCAACCTGCGGGAAGCGCCACCCTATTTTATATGGCCGAAAAGCGCATTATGAACGGCGACTTGGGGCTGATGGCCTGCCTCTGTCCTCGCAAACGTCACGACACCTTTTTAAACCACTTGTAGACGACTGGTCTACTACGCGTTATAGTCCGTACATGGCCATTGCAAACACATCTGAAACCACCGACGTCCGCGAGAACATCATCGCCGTCGGTCAACGGCTGATCGGCGCCAAAGGGTTTTCTGCCGTTGGCCTGAATGAAATTCTTTCGGAGGCCGGCGTGCCGAAGGGATCGTTCTACCATTACTTCGGTTCGAAAGATGCGTTCGGCGTGGCGCTGCTCGAGAGTTACTTCGAGGACTATCTGGACGATCTTGACCGGACGCTTGCTCAGCCCGGTCTGGATATGGCACAGCGGTTGGCGGACTACTTCCGCATCTGGCAGGAAACGCAATCGTTCTATGACTGCCAGGGCAAATGTCTTGCGGTCAAACTGGGCGCCGAAGTGGCGGACATGTCGGAAGCAATGCGTGCCGCATTGAATCGCGGCACGGCAGGCATCATCAGCCGGCTGGCGCGCGCTATCGAGACTGGCGTGACGGAACGATCGCTTGCAATTGAGGGTGACCCGCAGAACGTTGCGCAAAGCCTTTACCAGCTATGGCTGGGCGCCAGTATCATGGTCAAGATCGTTCGCAATGTGCAGCCCTTCGCAATGGCAACGACGACAACGCAGCAGATGCTTCACCTTGCCACCTGAAAGATCGGCGCGGCAAGTGCACCTTTCCGGAGGTGCTTTTTTAGGCCCATTTTATAGACGACTGGTCTACTACAACCGCTAGCGCTATTCCGATTCACTTACTCAACCGACGGAGAAACACCATGAAAGTACTGATGATTCTGACCTCGCACGACCAATTGGGCAGCACCGGCCGCAAGACCGGTTTCTGGCTCGAGGAACTGGCAGCGCCTTATTACGCGTTCAAGGACGCCGGCGTGGACATCGTGCTGGCTTCGCCCAAGGGTGGCCAGCCGCCGCTCGACCCGAAAAGCAACGAGCCCGCGAACCAGACCGAAATGACGCATCGCTTTGAAGCCGACTCGCAGGCAACGGCGCAACTCGCGACCACCGTGCGCCTCGACAGCGTCTCGCAGTCCGACTTCGATACAGTCTTCTACCCAGGCGGTCACGGTCCCCTGTGGGACCTCGCCGAAGACAAGAACTCGATTGCGTTGATCGAATCGTTCATCGCCGCTGGAAAGCCAGTCGCCTTGGTCTGCCACGCCCCAGGCGTCCTTCGCCACGTCAGGTCGGCGGACGGCAAGCCGCTGGTCGAAGGCAAGAAAGTGACCGGCTTCACGAACTCAGAGGAAGCTGCAGTCGGGCTGACCGATATCGTGCCGTTCCTCGTGGAAGACGAACTCAAGGCGAAGGGCGGCGTGTATTCGAAGTCCGATGACTGGGCGCCCTACGTCGTCAGCGACGGGTTGCTGATCACGGGGCAAAACCCCGCTTCATCGGCGCCGGCTGCGGCTCTTCTGCTCAAGCACCCCGCGCTCGCCGCGAAGTGAGAAAAGCCGCGCGAAGTGGGAGGCGCGCGGCGACAAACGATGCTCGAATTCTTCGGGTTCATCGCATGGAAAAAGCTATTGCTCTTTTTCCCGCTGAAAAACCGCGCGGTTCGCAGTCACGTAATCGCTCACTGACATTGGCTTCCTGCCGGTGATTCGTTCGACATTGTCGTTCGTGCCTGCGAACTCGCCCGCCTGATAAGCCCGATACACTGAAACGATGTGCTGAATGAAATGCGCTGACAGGCCGAGCTGTGTGAGCCGTGCTTCGAACGACTCGAAGCTCTCGTCCTCGTAACGGATCGGTCGGCCGAGCGCTTTGCCCACCGCCTTCGCCAACGCCTCGTGATTCATTTCTTCAGCACCGAACAGCGGATAGGTTTTGCCCGCATGAGGCGCGGGATCCAGAAGGATACTGGCGATCACGCGACCCTGGTCGGCAGCGGCGATCGGCGCGTGCCGGCCGGTGCCTGCGGGCACACGAAGCAAGTCGTGGTTGGCAATAAGCGGCAACTGGAAACCGTACGTCAGCCATTCCATGAAGAACGTCGGACGCAGATGCGTTGTCGGAACACCGGCCCAATCGAACACGCGCTCGCCATACCAGTGGGCGAGCGCAGCCTGGCTGCGCGCGTCGTCCTTGGCCGAGATTTGCGACATATTGACGATCGACTGAACGCCCGCAAGCTTTGCCGCGTGCGCGAAATAGGCCGTCGCATCGATGAGCCGCGCTTGCATGACCGGGTACACGAAATACGCGCCAGCGACACCCTGCAGCGCCGCTTGCACAGCATGACTGTCCAGCAGGTCGCCCAGGACGATCTCGACGTTTCTCTCGCGCAACGCGGACGCACGCTCGTCTTCGCGATGCACGAGCGCCCGCACGCGTGCGCCCTTCGACAGCAACTCCGCAATGGCGGCGCTGCCCGTGTCTCCAGTGGCGCCTGTGACCAGGTAAAGATCAGGGTTCATCTCATACTCCAATAGAAGAGCTCATCGGCAGGACTGTCCACGCGCCGAGACTGAAGCGATCGGTAGTTCGGACGAGTGCCGGCCTGCTCGCTATGCGGGACCCGCTCGTGCCGATTCGCACACCGTCGCTAAGCGGCGGGCGTCCGCAGAGGCGCTGGGGCCGCCACAGTCTCGACCAGGCCGGTTTTCACGTCATAGACCAGACCCGACAGCATCAGCCCGTCGGGAAGCTCGAGACGCGTCTTGAGTGCCGCGATATCGAGGAGGACAGCCTTGCGAGGCTCCGTGATCGCCATAACGTCCAGAGCGGCTGACTCGACGTCGAGATACTTGGCGAGCACCGCAGGTGCATGCCGGTAGCAGCCGATGATGCCGCAATCAGTATGCTGAAGCAGAACGAGATTGCGTGGCCCTCCGGGACGTCCGGCCGCGGCCCCTACGACGCTCAGCACTGCCAACGTTTCGAGCAACGCATTGTTGACCCGGCCGCCGACATTACGAATCACCGCCGCTTCGCCCAGCTTCAGGCCCAGCACGTTCGCGGGATCGACACGCGGGTCGACGCAGCCCACGACGATCGTTCCTGTCGACGGCATCATCTTGAGGTCAGGCTTAAAGCCCGTTGTGGAAAAGCTGGCGTTACGTTCGAGCATGTCGTCATGGAAGTTCATTTGTCTCCACTCCTGCATGTTGGGGAAAAGTTGTCCGGCTGGAATTTCGATCGCGATGCGGCTATCGACTTGTCGCGTCAGCCGGACAGTTGCCGCGCTTGCGTACTTTGGTCGCGCCCGGACGAAACGCTCGAAACGCGAGGATGTGTAAGGCCAGCGCCAGGGGTACGAAGAACCCCGGAATGAACGTGTACGGGAACATCAGGATTGCCGTGTCGGGCGGATCTGCATCGATCAGTCGAAGCGGTCCTGGCGCCGTCAACACGGCACGCGCGACGATGTTCGCCAGCGAAATTATTCCGATGACATTCCACGCCCATGCGATCCGGCGACCAGCCGTACCGCGCGATGCGAGCCATGCAGCTACGGGCGCGGTAACAGCCACTACTATCTCGATGTTGCCGCCCTCGAGGGTCATCAGTTTCGGCGCCAGGCCAAGACTCCAGAGATGATGCAGGAACATTTCCACGCCGACGCGAAATACCTGAAATCCGATCAGGACACCGAGCGGAATCTGCTCGGCGAGCATAGCGCCGCCTCGGGTCAGCACAACACCCAGCACCGCGGCCAGCACCGGCAGCGTGAGTAACGCTATGCCGGGAGGGAATGTGTTCGCATGCCGCCCCACGATACCTGTCACGCCCATCCATCCATCAAATACCAACCAGATCGCGATAAAACCCAGCGTCGTGGTCGCTTCGCGAGAGCCGAGCCTCACGCATACAGCGATCGCAGCCGCGGCGGCGACCAGCACAAGATAGGCGATAAAAACGGCCGACAGTGACACGGTAGGCATGTGTTTAATTTAGACGGAATGCAGTCCGGTCAATCGCGAGCCCGAGCACGTCCGGACGACTGCAATGCCCGCGCAAATCCATCATGCGCTTCCTCTTGTAGATCTGCCAGAAATCGCGAACTGAACGGCCTGCTTGCCCAGCTCCAGGATTTTTCGAACGACCTTAGGACGGGCGCTATCTGTACGGCGGCCGCTTCGAGAATCTTCGACATGATGGCGTTCCTTTCGGCCGGTACAAGGTGAACAGGGAAAGCGCTTGTACCTTAACGCGTACGGCCGTTACGATGCATGTCGTAATTGCCACCATTTAAGACGTTTGCAGCGGCGAGCGAAGCACGTGCCCGCCCTGGCGCCATCTGCGGAACTTTCAGACTGCTGGAGGAAAGATGCATCGGATAGGATTCATCGTGCCTCAGAGGTTTCAGCTGATGAGCCTCGCGGCGCTTACGGCGTTCGAAATAGCGAACCTGCCCCCGACAGGCGAGTGCTACGACATTCATCTGCTGTCGGAACATGGCGGACCGGTGCGCTCGTCGGCCGGCATGACGCTGGAAACCGAAAAGTTTGGCGATCCCTGCTTCGACACGGTCATCGTCGGTTCGATCACCGAGCTGAAAATGCCGCCATTCGAACCAGCAATGATCGCGTTCGTGCAGGAAGCGTCCAAAGCGTCCAGACGGATCGCCTCGATTTGCAGCGGGGCATTCGTTCTCGCCGAGGCCGGCCTGTTGAATGGCCGGCGTGCAACCATGCACTGGGCACATGCGGCCGAGTTCAGGGCACGCTTCCCCGAGGTCGCAACAGACGAAGACCGGATCTTCGTCAACGATGGCCCTGTCTGGACCTCGGCGGGAATGACCGCCGGGATCGACCTTGTGTTGGCGTTGATCGACCATGACCTCGGCCCCGACGCCGCAAAAACGGTTGCCAGGCTTCTCGTCATGAATCAGCGTCGGCTAGGTGGACAGAAGCAGCATTCGGCACTGCTCGACATGACGCCCAAGTCCGATCGCATCGAAACGGTCTTCGTGCACATCCGGAGCAATCTGCGCAGTCCGCTGACGGTCGAGGAGCTGGCGGCCGTGGCCAATCTCAGTCCTCGCCAGTTCAGCAGGGCCTTTGTGGCCGAGACTGGTGTGCCACCGGCAAAAGCGGTGGAACAGCTTCGGCTCGAGGCTGCCAGATTCATGATCGAGCAAGGCCGGCACACGCTCAATGTGGTAGCCGATGAAACGGGCTTTGCAGACAGGGAGCGCATGCGCCGCGCTTTCCTTCGGACGTTCGGTGTTTCGGCAGATGTGCTGCGTCGAAATGCCAGAACAGAACCGGTCGCCAACAGATGAAATCCGGCCGGCGAAAGGCTTTTCCGAAGACGCGGCGATCGCGCTCACGCCCTGCCTATAACTGCACGCCCCGCGTCAGTGCACCGTCTACCACGAGGTTCGTGCCGCTGACAAAGCTCGCAACAGGGCTTGCAACAAACGCGACCGCGTTCGCGATTTCCTGTGGCGTCGCCATGCGCTTGGTCGGATTGAGCGCGAGCGCTTCGGCATAAAGCGCCGGATTGTTGTTCTCGATCCAGTCCCACACGCCGCCCTTGAAATAGACGTTGCCCGGCGACACTGTGTTTGCTCGAATTCCCTTCGCCGCAAGCTGGTAAGCAAGGCCCTGCACGTAATGCACGATCGCCGCCTTGAACGTGCCGTACGGCCCCGCGGCAAAGTCCACTTCCCGACCCGAAACACTCGAGATGGCAACGATCGAAGCGGCTTGACTGGCTTCGAGATAAGGAATGGCGGCATCGACCAGGTTGACCGTCCCGAGCATGTCCGTTTCGAACTGCTTGCGCCACGATTCAATGTCGTTCGTGATGGAAAGCGCGCTCACATTCGCCACGACAATATCAAGGCCACCCCATTGCTTAGCAACGTCTTCCACCCACTGCTTGAGCGCTGCGCCGTCGGCCACGTCAATGCCTGCGCCCAACGCCGCGCTCCCGCTCAGTGCGCCGAGGGATGTAGCCGTTTGCTCGGCTGCGTGCGCGTCGCGCGAGCAGATCGCAACCATTGCCCCTTCCTTTGCCAGTGTTTGCGCAATCGCCAGCCCAATGCCTTTGGTGCCGCCCGTGACAATCGCCTTCAGTCCTCTTAGCTGCAAATCCATTTTGGGGTCCTTTAAAGGTCCGGCTGGGTATGGGTATCGTCGGGACAGGGCTTGATGGCCGTGCGTTTCACCTTCAGCAATTCGCCCGCCTGGATAATCGAGTGGCACATGTCGTCGACGCTGACGCGCTTGGCCATCGCCTGGCCGCGGAGAATTTCATACGCTTCAGCTTCCGATATCTGATGCATTGCCATCAGGATCGACTTGGCCTCGTTGAGATGCCGCGCACCATTCACCTTCTGCTCGAGGCTCGCGATCCGCTCCGTCATCTGCCGGTTTTGCCTGGCATTTTGCATGGCGAACACGACCGTTGCCAGCAAGCCTGAGGCACGTATTGGCGTCGTGATGATCGCGTTCGAGCCCATCTTCAAAGCCTGGTCGATAAACGTTGGATTCTCGTAGGAGATGATCGATATCACCGGTGGCGCTTCCGGCCCGAGCCATGCATCCCTGGGCGCCTGCTCTTCCGGAATCAGCGCGCGAAAAACCAGGTCGACCTTGTCCGGCAGCACTTCGAGCGGCGGCCAGAATGCCGTCACCTGAAAGCCCATGCGCTTCAGGTGATTGGTGAGGGTCGCGCCGTCGTTGTCGTCGGGATGAAAGACGACGACAGACAGACCCCGGTTCAGTACCGAACCGGTCAGGCTGCGTTGTCGACCCTCACGTTGTGACGTCACGTCAGTACTCCCGCGTGCTGAGCTTCGTCACCCAGTCGCCCAGGCTCTGTGATGCCATGTACGGGTCCGGGGGCACCGCGCTGGCCGATTCGCGCAGGATGGAAAACTGCCCGTCGCTTTCCGCGCGCCCGATCCGCGGATACAGCGCCATGTGATGATTGACGCGGTCGATATGCACAAGCCCTTGCGGCGCGGCGAATTGCGCGCCCAGCAAATGCGGCATGATCGTGCCGATATCGTCCGAGCCTGCTTTATTGAAGGCATTTGCATACATGTGCATCTGGTAGTACGCGGCCTCCCAGTTCATGTCGGTGGGATGCTGGCGTCCGAACCGCTCTGTATGGCGCGCGAGCGCTGTTCTGTTTTCAGGCGTGCCGATACTTTGAAAATATGGCGCCGCAGTGATATGTCCGGTCGCGACGCCACGTTCCATCAACGATATTTCGGTTTCCGATGTATTCAGGCTGCCTATTGGCATGCGCGCCGGATCGAGATCCGCATGCGCGAATGCCTGGTAGAGATATGGCACGGTACGCCCTATCACCGTGCAGAAAATGAAGTCGGGGCGTTTCTTCCGGATGTCCGCGACGACATCGGCGAAATGTTCGAACGGTGCGTTCAGATCCAGATACCGTTCGCCCAGAATCGCGCCGTCGGGATGCTGCAGCAACAGTTCCTGCATTGTCCGGTTGCATTCATAGGGATACACGTAGCGCGATCCGACCATGTAGCACCGCGCGCCGTAGGTCGACGTCATGAAGTCTGCAAGCTGCAAGCCGTTCTGGTTCGGTGAAGCGCCGCTATAGATGATGTTCTCGGAAAACTCGAAACCTTCGTATTGCTGCGAGTAAATCAGCAGACGATTATGTTTCTCCACGACGGGCAACATCGCCTTGCGGCTCGACGACGTGTAACCGCCAAAGATCACGTTGACGCCGTCGTCGAGAATCAGCTTTTCTGCAAGCGCCCGAAAGCGTGTGGAGTCCGAGCCCGGATCGTAGTGCACGACCGACAACTCACGCCCTGCTACACCGCCGCGCTGATTGATCTCCTCCACGGCCAGGATCGAACCTCGCCATTGCGACATCTCCAGCGGCGCAGTTGCACCGGTAGTCGAGCAGAGCAGCCCGATCTTGACAGGTTCGGATAAAGACATGGAGCGCTTTTCAGATCAAACATTCATGGGACAGCGTTGGCATCACTTCAGGTAGTGCTTCGCGATCATTGCGCCGACCGTGTATTTTGGATCGACAAAATTGCCGAGACGCACCTTGCCGCATTGACTCAGCATCATATAGGCATCCCATTTGTCGAATCCGTATTCCGCAGCCATCCACAGCACGAGTTCACGATACGCAATCCGCGTCGCGTCCTCGAGCGGCCGCGCGCTGCCAATGCTCATCAACGCGTCCTCGTTCTCAAGACGTGGCCACGCTATGGCCCAGTTCTTGATCAGGTCCACGCGGATGGTGGTCGTGCTTGCGTATTCAACTGCCGTTCCGCAGACCTCCCCGTCGCCCTGGCACGCATGCGCGTCGCCAATGAACAAACGGGCGCCCGGCGAGCGGACCGGCAGGTAGGTGATGCTGCCCGGCCCCATGTCGGGTACGTCCATGTTGCCGCCATGCGAATCCGGTGTCAGCGAATTGATGGAGTCGATTTCCGGGGAAAGACTCAACGTGCCGATATGCGGCTTGTACGGCAGGGTATTGCGCCGGCTCCAGTAGACGTTGTCTTCGTCGATCCTGATCTTGCGGACAATTTCCGGCAGCGGTTCATTGAGCAAGGCCGTGTAGTCCGTACCCGTCAGCGCGCCGAAGTTGGGGATCATGCAGCAAAAGCCATGGGGATCATCGCCACGCGGCGCCATCTTTTCGATGTACACCGCAATCACGTCACCCTTCTCCGCCCCTTCGATCATGATCGGGCCATTCTGCGGATTCAGGAACGGCATCTTCAGGATCTGCGACGGCTTGTCCGTCTCGGACGTGATCTTGCCTTCGAACGCATCACGCGTCTCGACCACGACCGTATCGCCAGGCTGAACGTGCATGACCGGTGTGGAATACGGACCGATGGTGTAATGAAACGTGTCCTGCAGCGCTTCGGTCAGGTGATGGGTCGTGCCTTCGCGATTCGCGCCCACGCCGCGTTGCATCATGATCGAGTCGTTAAGCCATTGCATGCCGTGTCCTTTCTAAAGTGCCAGATACTGGCGAATCAATTCTTCGTCGGCGAGTTGGGCGCGGTCGAGCGTGCTGACAATCCGCCCCTTGTCCATCACGCAGCAGCGCGCCGCGACGCTTTCAACCATCCCCATGTTCTGCTCGACCAGCAACACACCAATTCCGGTTTCATGAGTTATCCGGGTCAACGTCTCGCCAATCAGATCCACGATTGAAGGTTGGATGCCTTCGGACGGTTCGTCGAGCAACAGGATCTTGGGCGACCCGATCAACGCACGCGCAATCGCAAGTTGCTGCTGTTCTCCGCCGCTCAGCGTGCCGGCTTTCTGCTGGAAGCGTGCGCCGAGCACGGGGAAATAGCTCACGACCTTGTCGAGCATTTCCGTAAGGTGCGCGCGGTTCGACTGAGCGCCCACTTGGAGGTTTTCACGCACCGTCAAAGCCGGAAATACCTCGCGGCCTTGCGGTACGTATCCCACGCCGTGCCGTGCGCGCGAATACGGACGCGAGTCGCCAATCTCTTCGCCGTTCAGCGCAATGCTGCCGGCCATCAATGGAACGAGGCCAATCAACGCGCGCATCAGCGTTGTCTTGCCAACACCGTTGCGCCCGATCAACGCGAGAATCTCTCCGCGCTCGACCGTCATGGAGACGCCGTTCAGGACCTTGCCGCCAGCATAGCCACATTCAACGCCGGCAATTTCGAGCAGAGTCGTCATTTCTTCTTGCCAAGGTAGATTTCGGCGACGTCATCGCGTGCGAGGATTTCCTCCAGCGGGCCATCGGCGAAAAGGCGGCCCGCGTGCAATACCGTCACGCGCGTCGCCACCTGCCTCACGAAGGCCATGTCGTGCTCGACGACCATGATGGTGAGTCCGCGCTCGCGCAAGCCCATGATCAACTCGCCCGTTGCGTGCGTTTCTTCCGCGGACATCCCGGCGACGGGTTCATCGAGGAAAAGAAGCTTCGGTTTGAGCGATACGGCCATCGCGATCTCGAGCCATTGCTTCTTGCCGTGTGACAAGTTGCCTGCGAGCACGTGTTCTTCCTCGGTCAGCAAGAACTGATGAAGCAGTTGCCCAAGCGACTCGATGCGATCGTCTTTCGCCCGATGCAAACCGAGCTGCAAATGCTGGCGCACGGTGAGCTCCGGAAAAATGCCCGGGATCTGGAACTTGATGCTCATGCCCATGCGGATTCGCTCATGAGGCAGCACGTGATTCAGATCGCGGCCAAGGAACGAAACGGACCCGGCACTCGGACGATGCTCGCCCGTGATGAGCTTGAAGAAGGTGCTTTTCCCGGCACCGTTCGGCCCGATCACACAGCGGATCTCACCCGCGCCGATTGCAAAGTCGATACCGTTGATCACGTGCGCGCCGCCAAAATGCTTGGCAAGCGCACGGGTTTCGAGCAGGTTGGTGCTCATGGCTCACTCCTCGTGCGTGCCTTGAACGACTGCGTCGAATGCGCCTTGCGCGCAGTGCCGCGCCGCACGAGCTTGAACATCAAAGGCAGCAAACCTTCAGGTGCCACCAGCACCACGAACAGGAGGATGGCGCCCATCAGGATCAGCGCGTACTGGCTTCCGTAGATTGCGAGCCATTGCGACAGCCACACGAGCAGCGCCGTGCCGATGATCGCGCCACCAATGCTTCGGCGCCCGGCCGTTGCGACCCAGATGATCGGCATGGCGGCCGACGTCAACCCCATCGCGGATGGCGTGATGTACGAACCCCAGATCGTATAAAGCGCGCCGGACAAGCCGCCGAGTGCGCAGCCGAATACGAAGATGAGGAGCTGATGCCGGCGGATATCGACGCCCAGCATTTCGGCCCGTTGCGGATTTTCACGGATCGCAACGAGTGTCAGCCCAAAAGGAGAATCCAGAAGGCGCCGGGTAATTCCATAGACAAGCGCGAGCAGCACGACGACCAGATAGTAAAAGCGCGTATTCTCCAGCGTCACTTCGCCGCCAAACCACGGTATCGACAATGGCGGCATGCCGGACATGCCGTTGTATCCGTTGAGGCGCGCCTCACCGATGGCCCATTGCGGTCCCGCCGTTTGCGCCATGAACGTCTCGAGGACGAGCGTCACCGAAAGCGTCACGATGCCGATAAACACGCCCTTGATCTTGCCGTAGAAAATCATGTAACCGAGGAGCGCCGCGACGACCACGCTCACCGCGAGCCCGATCAGCAACCCGCTCCATGACGAGACCCAGCCATCGCCAAGATTGATCGTGACGATTCCGTAGGTGTAGCCCGACAGGCCGAAGAACGCGGTTTGTCCGAACGACAGAATGCCGCCCTGGCCCCACATTGCGGCAAGCCCTATTGCCGAAAATGACCAGACGAGGCAATACGCGAAGTTGCCGCTCGCAGTGCTGTCGACAACAAGCGGCAGACACAAGGCCAGCAGCCACGGCGCGAGTCGCATGACCGTCGGAACGAGGCGTCGCGCCGGGGCATTGGAAGTTGCTTGATTCATCGGCGATTCCTAGCGTGCGCGACTGAAGAGATTGCCCAGTCCCTGCGGCATCAGACGGATCACGACGATCACCGTCAGCAGCAAGCCGATTTGTCCGAACAGTTGTCCATACGACGCCGTGAGCGCGGTTTGAATGACGGCGAGCGCGGCGGCGGCCGGCGTGGTTCCGGCAATCACATTGGCGCCGCCCACCACGACCGAGACAAACGCTTGCACGATGAAGTTCGTGCCCATCGTCGGAACCGCCGTCATGGTCGGTGCGTAGAGTGCGCCCGTGAGTCCAGCGAGCCCGGCGCCGAGCGCAAAGGTCAGCGTATAGAGCCGGTCCGTGCGCAGCCCGAGCGATTGCGCCATGTTCGCGTTTTGAATCGTGGCTCGCGCGCACACCCCGTAGTTGCTCTTGAAAAACAACAGGTAGAGCAAGCCGAGAATAATCAGCGCGATGACCGGCAACACGGCGCGGTATGTGGAGAACGAATATTCGCCGAGAGCGAACGACCCGAAAGGCGTGCTGATCCCTTCCATGGACGGACCGGCCACGAGCAGCATGGTCTGCTGCACGATCAGGCTGATCGCCCAGGTCGCCACGACTGAATCGTAGAGCCGGTTGTAGAGATGCCGGATCACAAGCCGTTCGATGGCAACGCCCGCGATAGCCGCCGCGAGCGCGCCAGACAGCATGGCGAGAGGCAATGGGACGCCACGCTTCGCGCAGATGATGGTCACGTAGGCGCCGCACATGATGAACTCCCCATGTGCCAGGTTGATGATGCCCATCATGCCGAAGATGACGGCCAGCCCGAGCGCGGCAAGCACAAGGTAGGCGAAGTTGTCGCCAAACTGATAGATGACCGAATACAGTGCGGAGAGTGCTGTCATCGCGAAGAAGATCTCGTTGAAGCTTGGGTATCGGCATGAGCATGATCGCCCCGCCATGAAGCGCGAGGCGACCACGTCATTGCATCAGGACTTGGGCAGGCTCGACGGCGTGTACTGACGATGATCCGGCTTCACGGGAAGATTGCACCCGACTTGCCCGAGCCAGTACGGTTGGACGTCGTTCCATACCTTTGGAATCTCGACCGAGTGATCTTCCTTCACATGCACGAGATAGATCGTGTGGCTCAGGTGATGACTCTTCGGATCGATGCAGACCTTCCCTGAAGGTCCGTCCGTGCAGATGTTGCCGCCATCCAGCGCTTTCTCCACTGCAGCCTGATCGGTCGACTTCGCCTTTTCCACTGCAGCCTTGTACAAATACACGGCGTCGTAGGCGTTCGCTGCTTCCTGATTGATGTAGGGCTCGTTCGGATACTTGGCGTGGAAGCGCTTCTTGAAGTCGTTGCTCGCGGGCGAGTCGACTTCTTCCACATAGTTCGCGGTGACGAACATGTCCTTCAGCGCCGGCGCCTTGAAGCGCTTGTGCTCATAGGCCTGGCCTACGTTCACGGAACTTCCCATCGGCAGGTTCAGATGGGCGGACGCCTGCTGCTCGTAGTAGGACGCCTGATTCGCGCCGACCAGCAAGGTCATCACGAAGTCCGGCTTCGCTTTCTGGATGTTTTGAATGGTCTGTCCGAACTGCGAGACGCTGAGCGGAATGAACTCTTCGCCGACCATTGTGCCGCCGTTTTCCTTGACGATATTGCGAACCCATTCCGCCGATATCTGGCCGAAGTTGTAATCCGCCGCGATCGTATAAACCTTCTTGCCGTACTTCTGCATCATCCATGGAATCAGCGTCGAGAATTGCTGCTCGGGAACCGCGCCGGTAACGAACACGTTCGAGTCACACACGCCGCCTTCATACTGGTTGTTGTACCAGTAGAGCTGGTGCGCGCGGTCCATGATCGGGCGGATCGCTTCACGCGACGCGCTTGAG
>NZ_CAXTGZ010000095.1:0-15197 GCF_964243625.1 uncultured Caballeronia sp. | reverse complement strand
GCCCGGCACGGGCAACAACTCGCTCACTTGCTGGAAGCCAATTTCATAGTCGCCTGTCGCGACCACCGACGCCACCGGAATCTTCGGCACCATGGTCGCTTTCGGACGGACCTGATCCTCTATCCCAAGGCGCTTGAACAACTCGTTCTGTACGTACACGCCGCTTGCGCTATCGGAGTAGGCGACGGACTTCGCGTGCAGCAGCGTTGCCTTCAATGCGTCAATCGTGCCGATGTCCGGCTTCGGCGCGCCCGCGCGCACCACCATGCCGATTGCCGAATCGGCGAGTTCGACGCGGGAACCGGGGATCACCTTGCCTTGCTTGATCAGATCGTCAAGCGCGTAGCCGACCATGATGACGACATCAGCGGGTTCACCCCGGGCGAGGCGGTTCGGGATCGCTTCGGGCGCTTTGCCCATCGACGGGCCGAGCGCCGTGTCGAGCGTATTGCCGCTTGCCGCGCTGAATTGCGGGCCGAGGATCTTGTAGGCGGCGGTGAAGCCGCCCGAGCTCATCACATGCAGCTCGGCGGCCTGGCCAACGGTCGCGGCCGTTGCAGCGGCGATGAATGTGTACGCGGACAGCTTCAGCAAGAACGATTTCATGGAAGTCATTGGCGGTTGAGAAGGCCGCGAAAGTTTAATCGCCACGAGCCGGCAGGTCGCTAGGGAACAGCCCGGAAGGGCCCGTATTGAACCAAGGCTTCAGCTCAGGCTGAGCTTTCGCACAAACTGTTAAATAGTGAAAACTCTGCATAAACAGAGACTGAACAGCGGTAGAGTGGTGCATCGAAAACAGCACTCGCACTTCAGGTTGCGTTTTCGGAGAACCGTTTAATCCAGCGTGTGGAAAACCACTCCACGGCGCGATCAAAACGTAAGCTCGAGGGCATCGGTGAAAAACAAAAGTCTTTACCAGGGTAATCATGCGTCGAGCATTATCGATGCCGAAATAACGCATATACGGGCCGTGATGTTTCGCTGTGTCCGATCGAATGCCGACGGCGCGATTTTTCACGCCAAATACTGGCAAAACCGCTTGATTACGTTACGGGATTCCGGCTTGAGCCGTTTGCAACGCGACGCGGTGCAATCGCTTTTAAGCGGTTTGAGGGAACAGATTTAACGAAGGGGTTTGAGAATATAAGGCCGGGGGGCTAGTCATGTTGAGTAAGTCCATTGGACGTCCAGTTGCATTGCAGTCGCCAATCCGGCCGGGGCAGGCCGCCAAGGGTTTGCGCCGGCTGACGCTGGACCCTGAGATGGACCGCCACGCGCGAGCGGCAATCGAGGCGTACGCAGACTCCTGCGCGGACGAAACGCCCTGGCTCGCAGATATCCTGCGCAAAAGACTCGACGCGTTGAGTCGTTCGGTGGAGCGCGTCGGGGATCAATTCGACGGAGTGCATAACGATCAGGACGGACCCATTCAGCTCACGCATTGCGAACACACGGCACGGCGGCTGATAACGTTTGCACGCATGTGTGCAAACGCGCGAGAAGATTATTCCGCCGCCGCGTGGGACCACGTAATGAAAAGCATCGACAGAATGCTGATTCAAATGCGGTAGATAGCCATCGATAAGTATAATAAAAGCAAAAGCCCGCTTAAAACGGGCGATAAAAAAGATCACGCGTAATCAGCAAGAAAAAGCAAACGGTAAGCAAAGAGACCGTCTGGATAATTCAACGGGGAATCAGGCAATGCGGATATGCGTGTTGGACGACGACCTGAGTCAGACGGCGTATGTGGCTCAGACGCTGAGCTCGGCGGGTCACGATTGCCAGGTATTCACGGACGGAAAGAGCCTGATCCATGAACTCAGGCGCCAGCCGTTCGACCTGCTGCTGCTCGACTGGAACATGCCGGAGATGCCGGGCGACATCGTGCTGAATTGGGTCCGGCAAAATCTGACTACGAATCTGCCGGTTCTGTTTCTGACAAGCCGCAGCGTGGAAGCGGACATTGTCCAGATGCTCAATGCGGGCGCGGACGACTACGTTTTGAAGCCCGTCTCGCCGCCTGTGCTGCTCGCGCGCGTGGAGGCGCTCCTGCGCCGGATCTATGCGCAGAAGCAAAAAGACGCGCCGCACGAGACCTACGGCATCTACAGGTTCGACATCGCCGCGCAACTTGCTGCGGTGAACGGCGAGCCTGTCACGCTGACGCAAAAGGAATTCGAGCTGGCGCTGCTGCTTTTTCGCAACCTGTCGCGGCCATTGTCGCGCACGCATATTCGCGAGTCGGTGTGGCGGCAGGACGTCGACATTCCGTCGCGCACCATCGATACACACGTGTCGCAGATCCGCTCCAAGCTGGTGTTGCGGCCTCAAAACGGATACCGCATCACGCCGATCTATAGCTACGGCTATCGGCTTGAGAAAGTAGGGGAATGAATCGTCGTGAATGGGTTTAGTCAAACCGGGCGCGTGGCTCTGATCACGGCGATCGTCTTTTGCGTGCAGCCCGCGCACGCGAAACGCGTGCCGCCGCCCGACACCACGCCCTATGTGGTGAAGTCGGACGATTCGCTCTACACGCTCGCGTATCAGTACATGCAAAGCCCCGACGACTGGCGTCTCTTGCGCGAGCTGAACCATGTTGCGAATCCGCGCCGTTTGCAGATCGACTCGCGTCTTGCCATGCCGACCGCAAGGCTCAAGCAGAAGTCGCTGACGGCGCGCGTGGTCGCGGTGCGTGGAGGCGTGGAGAAAAGCACGGCGCCGGGCTTGCCGTTCATTCCTGTCAACGCTGGCGCGTTGCTTCATGAAGGTGACGAAGTGCGCACGGGCCGCGATGCGTTTTTATCGATGACACTGCCCGATGGGTCACATATCGTGCTGCCCTCGAGCAGCAGGATCCAGATCGCGCGCTTGCGCACGACGCTCCTCACGGGCGCGGTCGAACGCCGGTTCGACCTCAAGCAAGGCGAAGTCACTACCGACGTCACGCCGCTCAGGAACCCGCGCGATTCGTTCCGGGTCACGTCGCCGTCCGTGGTCGCGGGTGTGCGCGGCACGCGGTTTCGCGTGAACTACCTGGAGGAGCAGGACGCGACAACGGTCGAGGTGCTCGCGGGAAAGATCGGCGTGGACAGTTCGCCTGATGGTTCGGCCGCGCCGCAGCCCGTCCCGGGCCATGCCGAGACGCTGGTGGCGGCCGGCTATGGCAATGTCACGCGTACGGGCGCGATTGCGGGAACACCCGTCGCGCTGCTGAGCGCGCCGGGGATCGTCGAGCCTGACAAATTGCAGCGCTTCGAGCAGGTCGAATTCGACCTGACACCCGTCAATGGCGCGAGCGCTTATCGCACGGAAATCGCCACTGATGCCGGTTTCCTCGACCTCCTGCGCGACCAGCGTTCGAGCAGCCTGCGCGTCGCCTTCGACGACATCCCCGACGGCAATTACTTCGTGCGCGTGAGCGCGACAGACGGGCAGGGCATTGACGGCCTGCCGCAAGTGTTCACCTTCATCCGCCATGTCGACACCACCAACCCCAGCGCCGTTCCGACCGGAAGCGGCGGGTACGCGTTCCGCTGGCACGTGGACAGCGAGGCGCCTGGTATGCGGTATCGATTCATTTTGTCGAGGAACGTCGACCTCAGCGCACCGCTCATCGATCTGCTCGATGTCACCGGCGGCGAAATGTCGGTCGCGCATCTCGCGCCGGGCAAGTACTACTGGACCATCGTGGTCGATGTCTTCCAGAACGGCCGGCTGCTTTCGGTGCCGGGCGAAATTCGCTCGTTCACGCAAACCCGGTAGGTGACGCATGCCGTGGCGGTTTCCTTTTAGCGAGCGACGGGACCGGGGTCCGTCGATAGGCAGGCGCTTCCTGTTCGAGTGGACGCTGATAGGCGCGATCGGGATTGCCGCCGTGGTGTACGGCGTCGTCGGTCCGCTGACAGAACGCGCAAGCTTCCTGGTCTACGATCAGCTGCTGCTGCATTCGACGCATCGGATGGCATCGGACATAGTGATCGTTGCCATCGACGACGAAAGCATCGCCGAACTCGGGCGCTGGCCATGGCCGCGCGACACACATGCGGCGTTGCTCGAGCAGATCGCCAAAGCGAAGCCGCGCGCTGTAGCGTACGACGTGCTGTTCACGGAGTCATCGCCGGGCGACGCCGCATTTGCCACCGCGATGAAAAGCGTGCCCACATATCTGCCGTTGCTGGTCGATCGCCAGCCGCTCAACCAGAATGCGCCTGCGGCCGTGGAGCCCGTTCCCGTTCTGCGCGATGCAGCCGCGGGCATAGGACATATCGATCTCGATGTGGACCGCGACGGTATCGCACGCAGTGTCTCGCTGTTCGAGGGCAACGGGCGCGACTGGTGGCCAGGATTGATGGTGCCGGTGTACCACGCGCTGCGCGGCCCGCATGCGCCATTACCCGGCACGCAAGGAAAAGACGCCGCATCCGCCGGCGACCTCCGGCGTGCACATCGAATGCTGATTCCGTTTTCGCGTGAGTCGGCAGAGTATCCGCGTGTATCGTTCGTATCCGCGATGCTCGGCCAGGTGCCGCCGGAATTTTTCACGGGCAAGGTCGTGCTTGTCGGCGCGACGGCCGCAGGATTGCGTGACCGTTTCGCCACACCGGTATCCGGCGCGCTCGGCGAGTTGCCCGGCGTCGATATCCACGCGACGATCCTCGACGCGCTTCTCGAAGGCCGCGCCGTCGTACCCGTCGATAACCCGACGGGCGTCTGGACGAGTATCGTGCCTGTCCTCTTGCTGCTGGGCGGCTTGCTGGTGATGTCGCCGTTCCAGTCGCTGATCCTGACCGCAGGGCTTGCGGCTGCAAGTCTGATTGCGAGCGCCGCGCTGATGTATGTGCGTTCGCGTTGGCTATCGCCGGTTCCCGCGCTCGGCGGTCTCGCGCTGATCTATCTGCTATGGAGCTGGCGGCGGCTCGAAGTCGCCATGTCCTATCTCGGCCAGGAGCTGCGCCTCCTCGCCGCCGAACCCAACCTGCTGCCCGGCGCCGATAAAAAACCGCACCGCGCGGCCGGCGATATGCTCGAACGGCTTATCGGACTCACGCGCGAAGCCGTGCAGCGTCAGCGCAACATGCGGCAATTCATCTGGGACAGCCTGAACAGTTTGCCGGAGCCCATCGTGGTTTGCGATCACGCCGGCCGCATCCTGATGGTCAACGATCCCGCGCGCCTTCAACTCGGCCCGATGCGTTACACCGACATGTCCATCATGGATGTCTTCAGCACATTCCACTTCGTGCGCCTCGTCGATGAAACCACCCGCGACATTTCATGGCCCGCTGTTCTCGATCCACGCGTAGCCGCACACGCGGACGTGATGACACGCGGCATCGAGGTACGCGATCTCCACGGCCGTGACCACATGCTCCGTTACGCGCCTTGCACAACCAACACGGGCGACGCGCCGGGATGGATCGCGAGCTGGGTCGATATCACCGCGCTGCACGCGTCCGAGCGTCAGCGCGACGACATGCTGCATCTCCTGTCACACGACATGCGCTCGCCGCAGGCATCCATCCTGGCGCTGCTTGAAACCGAGCGGCCGCATCTCTATTCGCAGCGCGCGGTTGATCTGACGGAACGCGTTGAACGTTACGCGCGCCGGTCGCTCGCTCTCGCCGATGACTTCGTGCAACTCGCGCGCGCCGAGTCGCAGCATTACCAGCTCGAGCCTTTGAACCTTCATGAGCTTGCAATCGATGCCAGCGACGAAATCTGGCCGCAAGCCAGCGCAAAACAAATCGATGTCCGATGCGAGTCGCAAGGGGAGCACTTCTGGGTGCTGGCCGACCGTTCCTTGATGACGCGCGCGCTGATCAACCTGCTGAGCAATGCCGTCAAGTTCAGCCCGCCCGCGACGCGCGTGGATTGCATCATCAGCGCGACGGCGGATACGGTGGTCTGCGTGGTCCGCGATCAGGGTTATGGCATCGCGATCGAGCAACAGGCGCATCTCTTCGAGCGCTTTCGCCGCTTTCATGCCGATGGCCAGCCGGCAAGCGACGGGACCGGTCTCGGCATGGCGTTCGTCAAGACCGTGGTGAGCCGCCATGCCGGTGATATCGCGATCGAAAGCGCGCTGAACGCGGGAACCGTCGTGACGATCACGTTGCGTGCGCACGCCGTCGAGCAATAAGAGAGGGATATGAAGTGAAACTACGATCAATGTGTGCCGCCGTGCTTCTTCTTGCACTGCTGAGTGCCTGCGCGAGTGAGCAACCGGTTCGCATCAGCGCGTATCGCGATGGCGCGTTCTCGACGAGCGGCGTCAGGACTTACGCGCTGGATAAAACGCAAGCCGGCGTGGATGACTCTGCCGCCCGATCGCTCAGTGAAGCGCTCGCCGCCCGAGGTCTGCAACCCGCATCCGCGAGTCAGGCGGATTACCTGATCAAGCTCGGCTACGCGACCCGCCCGCAAAACGTCCGCGTCCAGGCCACGTGTTCGACCGCGCCGGAAGAAGCGTGCGATGACATCCAGGCACCCAGCGGCTTCTTTGAACGAAAGCGCTATTTGCATGCGTTGACGGTCCAGTTCATCGGAAGCAAGACCGGGGCGACCGTGTATCAGGTGAGCGTCACGCACGCCGACCGCGATCCGGCCGGGAACGCCGCATTACCCGCACTGATGAAATGCGCGTTCAATGGTTTTCCGCTCCAAAACGCCGAGCGGCGTGAACTTGCGGGCTGCGACTGACGGTGCCTACTCATCCAGCGCCTTGTGCGACGTTTCGTCCATGCATGCAACCGCTATCAGCCCGAGCGCGCCGCAGCCGATCACATACCACGCCGGCGCCAGCACGCTGCCGGTCACGATGATCAGCGACGTCACGAAGAACTGCGCGAAGCCGCCGAAGATCGCAACACCGACGCTATACACCACGGCGCCGCCGGTCGCGCGAACGGCGCGCGGAAAGAGCTCGCCGAGCATGGCTCCAACGCCGCCGATGTTGATCGCATGCACCGAAGAGAGCAGTGCCACCACGATGATCAGGGTGCTGGTCGCCGGCCACGTGTTCAATGCGACAAAAGCGGGATATATTGCGAGCATCAGGATCACGCGCGTCACCTGTGCAAGCGGCTTGCGCCCGAAGCGGTCAGTCAGATAACCACCGACGGGCGCAAGCACGAAAATGATCGCGCCCGACAAACATCCCGACAGCATCGCGGTTGCCGGGGGCAGGCCGAGCGTCTTCACGCCGTAGATCGATAGATAAAAAACGATGATGAAATGCGCTGCCGTCCCGGCGATCGTCAGGCCGAGCCCGCTCAGCAGTGCGCGCCGATGATTGCCAATGACATCGATTAAAGGAAGTGTTGGCGCCTTCGGCATCGGCGTTCGAGGCGGTTCTTCTTCGAGCGTGCGACGCAGCCACCAGCCGACCGGCACGATCAACGTACCGATAACAAACGGCACGCGCCATCCCCAATTTTCAAGTTGCGCGGACGTGAGGCTCGTCGTCAGCGCGACGCCCGTCAGCGCGCCGGCGAGTGCGGCAAGTCCCTGGCTCGCGAACTGCCACGATGCATAGAAGCCGCGCCGGTTCGGCGGCGCCTGCTCGATCAGCAACGTAGTCGACGCCCCGACTTCACCGCCCGCCGAAAAGCCCTGGATCAGCCGTGCGATCACCAGGATCAACGGACCGGCAACGCCGGCTTGCGCATAGGTCGGCGCGACTGCGATCATCGCCGTGCCCAGGGCCATGAGCCCGAGCGTCAGGATCATCGCCTTCTTGCGGCCCGCGCGATCAGCATAAATGCCAATCAGCAATCCGCCGACCGGCCGCGTGAAGAAACCGACACCGAAGCTCGCGACCGCGAGGAGCAACTGTCCGACCGGGTCCTGCACTGGAAAGAAGAGCTTGCCAATCACGAGGGCGAAGAATCCGTAGACAGTGAAGTCGTAGAACTCCAGCGCATTGCCCACGGCCGCCGCAGCGACGAGCCGCGCACGGCTTTGCTTGCGCACCGGAACCACGCCCGTTGCCACGTTGATATCGCGTATTGAAGGGATGCCCATGATTTTTCTCGATGCGCGGTACTTGGGGAGTATTTGGAGGCGTTCAGTCACTCAATCAGCGAGATACGCTTCGGCCAGCCGCACCCAATAACTCGCGCCGAGCGCCAGGATGTCGTCGTTGAAGTCGTAGCCCGGGTTATGGACCATGCAACTGCCTTTGCCTTCGATTCCGTTGCCAATCCAGGCATACGAACCCGGCACGACTTGCAGCATGTAGGCGAAATCCTCGCTGCCCATCAACGGCCTTGCGTTCGTGTCGACGCGTTGCGCGCCGAGCAGTTTCGTGGCGACATCGGCGGAAAATGCCGTGGGGTCCGCGTGATTGAAAAGCACCGGATAACCCCATTCGTAATCGATGTCCGCCTCGACTCCGAACGCCGCCCCCTGCGCGTGGACGAGCGTGGTAATGCGCTCGCGCAAGAGCGCGCGCACGGCGGGGTCGAGCGCGCGAATGGAAAGTTTCATCTCGGCGGTTTGCGGGATGACGTTGAAGGTATCGCCGGCCTTCACACTGCCCACCGAGATCACCGCGGACTTCTGCGAATCGACTTCCCGCGCAACAATGCTCTGCAAGGCCAGGATGATCGCGCCCACCGCCGGCATGGGATCGCGCGAAAGATGCGGAAGCGCGCCGTGTCCACCGAGGCCGCGCAACACGATAGTCGCCCGGTCCGCCGATGCCATCGCAGGTCCGGTGCAGAAACTCATGCAACCTGTTTCGAAGCCCGGCATGTTGTGCAGGCCGAAGATGGCATCGCAGGGAAAGCGCTCGAAAAGGCCGTCTTCCATCATCACGCGTGCGCCGCCGTAGCTTTCCTCGGCGGGCTGGAAAATCACCGTGAGCGTGCCCGAGAACTGGCGGCTTTCCGCCAGGTAGCGCGCGGCGCACAGCAGCATGGCGGTATGGCCGTCGTGGCCGCACGCGTGCATGGTTTTCGGCACGGCGCTCGTGTAGGGCAGCCCCGTCGCTTCCTCGATAGGCAATGCATCCATGTCCGCACGCAGGCCGATGCGCTTCGTGCCACCGCCATGCTTGAGCACGCCGACCACGCCCGTTTTGCCGACACCAGGCGTCACCTCATACCCCCACTGCTCGAGCAAACTGGCAACGAGATCCCCGGTCGCCCGTTCCTCGAATGCGAGTTCCGGATGCGCGTGAATTTTCCTGCGCACCGCGATGAACTCCGGCGCAATGGCGGCAATGCCGGGAACGACGGGATCGACTGACAGCATGACATGCTCCTCGAAGGCGGGTGACTAATGGCGGTCAAGCATATAAAGTCCGGGAGCAAAACAGAAGACAGCTAATTAAATTTGCGACTACTTTGGGTTGTCGGTAGAAACCCATATCTGTCGTTTGATATTTGAGACGGACGTCGATGAAATACCATCAATTGCGAGCATTCCTGACGGTCGCGGAACAGGGCAGCATTCGGGCGGCGGCGCGCAGCCTGCATCTCTCGCAAGCTGCATTGACCAAGGCGCTGAAGGAACTGGAGCAGGACCTCGGCGTGCCGCTGGTCTTGCGAACGGCGCGTGGCGTGCAACTCACGGCGTTCGGGCAGCAATTGAGGATTCGTGGGCAGATGGTGACAAGCGAGATGCGCCGCGCTGAAGACGATATCGCGCACATGAAAGGCGAGCTGTCCGGAAGCGTTGCCGCGGCCATTACGCCGAGCGCGGCGTTATCGATTCTGCCGAAAGCGTTTCGTGCTTTCCGCGAGAAGATGCCGGATGCGCGGGTGAGTTTTATCGAGGGATTTCCGGGCGTGGCGTTGCCGCGTTTGCGCGACGGTTCGCTGGATTTCGTCGTGGCCGTCGTCAACCCGGAACGGCTCGGGCCGGAGTTCGATTACATCGAGTTGTATGAGAGCCCATCGGTGATCGTCGCGCGCCAAGGTCATCCGCTCGCGCGGTGCACGACGCTTGCCGGACTTGTCGATGCCGAATGGCTGCTCAATCCATCGCCCGAAAGCTCGACGCGCGAGCTGCTCGATTATTTTGCCGGCAGTGGCTTGCCGGAGCCGAAGAGGGTGATCGAATGTCCGAGCTTTGTGATTGCGCACGGTTTGCTGCGCGGCTCGGACACCGTCGCGGCGTTGCCCGCACCGCTACTCGATCATCCGTGGGTCGGCGATGGACTCGCGGTGCTGCCCATATCGGATTTGCCGCCGGCTATTGCGATTGGGTTGGTGACGCGCCGCGATAGTCCGCTGACGCCGGCGGCGTCCCTGCTGGTTGAGTGCCTGCTGGACGTGGTTGCGTCACGCGGCGCGCTTATTTGACAAGATGCAGCCCCTTCGCCAGCACGACCCCCTTCTCGCGATTGACCAGCCAGACATCGCCGACATTCGCATGCAGCATCGCGGTGCGCGTGGTGATGTCGGTGGGTTCCTCGTTGGTCGGATCGCTATGCTCGACGGTCTCGGTCAGGTAAGGCGGCACCACGCGGCAGATCAGCACGAGCGCGAGATCGCCGTCGCCCGCCGCTTCGAAAGCCGCTTCCGATAACCCGAACCGCCCGCGCACGCTGGTCTTGTTGTGTTTGCCCGTGGTGGTATCGAGTTCGATCACGTCGACGTTCTGGATATACCCCTTCGCCTTCGCTTCCGCCGCAACGACCAGTTTCCGCCCGCGCGGTCCCATGATGGTCTTTTTCAGCACGATGGCGTCCGGATGATCGCTGTCGGAGAGGTCCACATCGACGGTCATGACGTGGATCTTCGAGCGATACCTGATGCCATACGGCGCCGGCACCACGAATGCGAGATCGCGGCTCAGCTTTGCATCGGTCACGTCGGGATCGTGGAGCGTCCTGGGCAGCGCCGTTCCGACCAGATCTTCCACCCGATGAGCGAACGTGCGCGCCTTTCCGGGCGTGAGCTTGCGCACAAGCGCGTCCCTGACGGCCACGGGATCATCGCCGGCGAAATTCGGCGTGATGTTGAGTGCCGCAGCCGGCGCGGGGGGGCCGCTAGCGGCTTGTTGAGCCCAAGCACCAGCCGATAAACACAAAAGCACGCATGCTGCGCAAAGGCTTGCGTGCCTGATTGGCTGAAGACGCATTGGCAGACTCCGATTGTTTGACCGCTCGAGGTGTAGAGTTTATTGGATTGATGCGCTTCCTCATGTACTTTGCGCCAAGGATAATCCGATATGAAATCGCTAGTCATTTACGTGCCGCTCCCGGAGCGCGGAATATGAGCGGACCGCTGAAGGGAATTCGCATTGTCGAGATGGTCGGGCTCGGTCCGTGTCCGTTCGCCGCAATGATGCTCGCCGACATGGGCGCTGAAGTGATCCGCATCGACCGCAAGCCCACGGACGGTCCGACGCCCTATCCCATGCAAGGCACCCGTTTCGACGTGATGGCGCGCGGACGCCGTTCGCTTGCGCTGGACCTGAAAGCGCCGGAGGCGCGCGACCTGGCGCTGCATCTCATCGACCAGGCCGATGGGTTGATAGAAGGCTTTCGTCCCGGCGTGATGGAGCGGCTCGGACTTGGGCCGGACGTCTGTCTCGCGCGCAATCCCAGGCTTGTTTATGGCCGCGTGACCGGCTGGGGCCAGGACGGACCGCTTGCGAACGCGGCCGGGCACGACCTGAACTACATTGCGATGAGCGGCATGCTGCACGAGATCGGCCACGGCGACGCGCCTCCGGTGCCGCCGCTCAATCTCGTGGGCGACTTTGGCGGCGGCGGCATGATGCTCGCGTTCGGCGTGGTGTGCGCGCTGCTGGAAGCGCGCGGCTCGGGCAAGGGGCAGGTGATCGATGCCGCCATGGTCGAAGGCTCGGCGCTCCTCGGGGCGATGATCTACGGCTACAAGGCGTTTGGCGCATGGACGGGAGAACGCGGCTCGGCCATGCTCGCCGGCGGCGCGCATTTCTACAACACGTATGCGTGTGCGGACGGGAAGTTTGTATCGGTGGGATCGATCGAGCCGCAGTTTTACGCGTTGCTACTCAAGCTGTGCAATATCCACGATCCCGCCTTCGACAACCACATGGACCGCAGCAGATGGCCGGAGCTGAAAACGAAGATCGCGGCCATCTTCGCAACGAAACCACGGCAAGCGTGGTGCGATCTGATGGAAGGGACGGATGTGTGTTTCGCGCCTGTCCTGGATATGGACGAAGCGCCGTCGCACGCGCATAACCGGGCGCGCGAGACATTCATAGAAGTCGATGGGGTGACGCAACCGGCACCGGCGCCGCGCTTCAGCCGGACCGCGCCGCAGGTGAATGCGGGGCCGGCGAGTGCCGGGCAGCACAGCGAAGAGATTCTTCGCGACTGGGGAGTGCAGGCGCAGACGATCGACGGGTTGCGGCGGAAGAACATCATCTAGTCGCCACGAAGCTGCGCCTTACTCCACCACCGCCTCTTCAACCACCTTCCGCCGCCCCACGACCGACTCGAAGAACTGCTCATAGCGCCGGCGGCATGCGCGCCAGCCGAATTCATCGGTGGCGAGGGAGTTGGCCGAACTCGATGCTGCTGCTGGCCACGTCTCGCTGATCGAGCGCACGATGCCCGGAAGCTCGCTGACGTCATCGAAGAGATGAACGTTGTCGAACTTGCCGGCTGCCCATTTCATGAAGGGCGTCGAGCGCGAGATCACTAGCGGCACGCGTCCGATCGCTTCGAAAAACGCGCCGCTCACCAGCATGGAGTCGGCTGCGTGCGGCAGGATGATCACATCCGTATTCACCACGTTTTGCGCGAACTCGGCGTCCGAGAGGAACTTGGCATCGAGATTCACGGTGCCGCGCAGCGAACGCCGGTCAAGGATCTCGTTGAGCGTCGCGAGATACGCCTCGGTGCCCAGACCCGCGATCTGCAGATTGCATTCGCTTGGCCAGTTCTCCAGCACGGCGTCGATCTGTTTGTACGGGCGGATTACGCCAAGCAGCGAGAACAAGGGTTTGCCGCTTTCTTTCTTCGGCACGGTAGGCGGCTGACCCGGCGAATCCCAGTAAAGAGGATGGGGCAAGTACGTGGCCTTGTATTTGTCCTCGAAGTTCGGCGCGTGAACCACACGGAAATCGGCGAGACCGCGAATGAACGACATCACACGGCTGGCGAGGCGCCGGTTGAAGCCGGTTGTATCGTGGACTATATGGTCGTGCACGAAGTACACCGTCTTCGCTCTGGCAATTGTGATCAGCGCGCAATAGAAAGCGAAAAGCAGGCTGCCTGAAATACTGAACTGAGCACGGCCTTTCTCGCGCTTGAACGGCCGATACTCAAGCCAGTGAAACACCAGGACGTTCTCGGGTTTGAATAACTGAACGAATCCGCCCCGCAGCAAGCCCTTTACGGAAAGGGGCATGACGTCGTAACCCATCTCGGTGAAGAGACTTTTCTGAATCTCGATATAGCGGTTGGTGTAATTCGTGAAAGGACACATTAGAATCTTTGTCCGCGACTCACCTGATGGCTTGCTTTCCTGGGTGCTGATCTCTGTCATGGGCACGTATCCGGCTGGACTGATTCAAAGGGGATTGTCGTGAGCAGACGCTGAACGGTAAGGCTCACCGCCCGGGCTGCAGACCGGTAAAACAATCTTCTTGGGAATGCGCAACGGCGACGCAACGGTGTGTTCGGTTTAGCTTAACACCCGGAAAATCCGCGTGCTGTATCGATTTGTATGTCTGATTAATTCGGGGAATGAGTGGCCGATTATGGTGGCCGATTATGTTGAGTGATTCATTGAGGCCGTAATTCTGGATAAGGCGCTTCTGCTGAAGCGCCTTGTTAAAATCGTGCTCAGCCTGGCGCGAATTTCACCACGATCCGGCTATAAGGCACGTCCCGGTCGACCGTCACCGAGCCTATGCCCTTGCCGGCATATGTCGTCACGAGCCGCATGCCAAGCCCCGTGCCCTGCGGTTTCGGAAAGTCGTTCGGAAAACCGTCGCCTTCGTCTTCGACCGCGAGCAGCAGCGCGTCGTTTGCGCGCTCCAGCTTGACGCGCACCTTGCCGCGGCCGTACTTGAGCGCATTGGTTACGAGTTCTGCGGTGACAAGCCCAAGCGGGGCGAGCCGTGCGGCCGGCAGCACGATGGATTCGCCTTCCAGCGTAACCTCGCGCCCTGCAGCCAGGTCAGCCAGGTCCGAGGTCAGTCCGCGCAGGTAACTTGTTGCGTCCGTGGCTTCGGCGCCGTCGTCCTGATAAAGCCGGTGATGCACGGAGCCGACCGTTCGCACACGCGTGGCGGCGGCCTGCAGATGCACGGCGACGGATTTGTCGCCGGCTAGATTCGCCTGCAGCGCGAGCAGCGTCTGCACGAGCTGCAGGCTGTTGCGCACGCGGTGATGCACTTCCTTCATCATCAGCGCGGAGTTGCCCAACTGGATTTCCTGGCTTGATACCAGCGCGGCAAGCTTCTCCTCGTTTTCGTGCCGCTCGGTCACGTCGCGCATGGTAAGCACGACGCGTTTGACCTGGTCGTCGGGGTCGCGAATCGGCGCCACCGATACATCCCACCAGCGCGCATCGCCGGCGCAGGTCGGGCAGGGGCCTTCGAAGCGCGTGGGGTCTCCATTCACCGCCGTCTCCAGCGCGTGCAGGACCTTGGTCCGCTGATCTTCGGGCCACAAGTCGATGCAATGCATCCCGCCAATCTCAGCGAAGTCATCGATTTTCAGCGCGGTGAGTCCGTTGTCGTTCATGAACTCGATCCCGCCCTCGACCGACAACACCTGAATGCAATCGACGCTCGCGTTCAGCACGCTGGTGGAGAAGAGCTCGTTGGCGTCTGTCTGCGATTCCGCCATGAGGCGTTCGCGGCTCATCGAGATGACGTTCGCGATGCCTTCCAGGAAAACGATATCGGTCTCGCTGAAGTCTTCGTCGTCGGAACTGTCGGCTTCCAGCACGCCGTAGGTTTCCGGGATGCCGCGAATGGGCACGTTGATCGCGCGCTTGATGCCGTGGCGCGTCAGCAATTCGGGCGTGCGGAACCGGTGTTCGGCGCCGAGGTGATTCGACAACACCGGCTGTCCGCTCGTGAATGCGTGGCCTGCGGGGCTGGCGTCGTCGGCGCCGAGTTCTGTCGTGCCGATATCCGCCGGGTCCCAGCCCACGCCTGCTTCCAGCACGAAGGTCTGGCTTTCCGGCTGATAGCGCAGCACTTTGACAAAGCGAGAATGCAATCCCGCCGAT
>NZ_CAXTGZ010000094.1:0-15199 GCF_964243625.1 uncultured Caballeronia sp. | reverse complement strand
AGTGTGCCCTTGCAATAAAAAAACGCACGACTTCCGCATCGAATTTTTCGAGGACTTCACGGATGGTAAAGAAGTTGCCCAGCGACTTCGACATCTTTTCGCTGTCGATCTGCACGAAGCCGTTGTGCATCCAGTAGTTCACGAACTGAACGCCGGTCGCCGCCTCGCTCTGCGCAATTTCATTCTCATGGTGCGGAAACTGCAGGTCCTGGCCGCCGCCGTGAATGTCGAAACGCTCGCCGAGCAACGTGCAGCCCATGGCCGAACACTCGATGTGCCAGCCCGGCCGCCCGCGCCCCCATGCAGAGTCCCAGCCCGTGTCGGGCGGTTCGCCCTCTTTCGCGCGTTTCCACAATACGAAGTCGAGCGGGTCCAGCTTCGCGTCGTTCGACGCCACGCGTTCGCCCGCGCGCAGGTCCTCGATCGACTTGCCCGACAGCTTGCCGTAGCCCTGGAATTTGCGCACCGCATAGTTCACATCGCCGTCGCTTGCCTGATAGGCGTAGCCGTTGTTCACGAGCGTCTGGATCATGCCGAGCATCTGCGGCACGAAATCGGTTGCACGCGGCTCGTGGTCGGGGCGCTCGACACCGAGGGCATCGAGATCGTCATACATGGCCTGAATGAATCGCGTGGTGAGCGCCTTGATCGATTCGCCGTTTTCCACGGCGCGCCGAATGATCTTGTCGTCGATGTCCGTGATGTTGCGCACGTAGGTCACGTCATAGCCGATCGTACGAAGCCAGCGCTGAACGATGTCGAACACGATCATCATGCGTGCATGCCCGACGTGACAGTAGTCGTACACCGTGATTCCGCAGACATACATGCGCACTTCTCCTGCACGGAGCGGCACAAAAGCTTGCTTGTCACGCGCGAGCGTGTTGTAGATGCGCAATGAGTTCATAAACGATGGTGCGTGGGCCGGGACATCCGAGTGTTTCGATTGCTGGCCAAATGTGGCGAGCGTGCTGCGTATTTCCCACGTATGGCACGTGGTTCACACGTAGGCGCCTTTTACAAAATGTGCAAACTGCACGTCGGCGCCGAGATGATCATGCTACAGGTAGCGATCGGCTGGCGACAAGAACTAGAACGACAGCATGACCGGCAGCAACATAATGACGATGGCATAACGGCGAGAGACATGTTCAGCTATAAAAACCGGAGCGATGCGATCCCGATGAGAGCACGTCGGAACAGGAGCGAGAGCGCCGCAAAAACATGCGGGTCATGCGAATCAAAACGGAGGCGGCCGCGAGTGGCGTAAAGACTGTCCGGACGTTCGACGGAACGTTGCGGACGTTTTGTTAGAATGGGCCGGAGTATAACATTCAGAAACGAGCCTATGAAACCTACCAGCCGCCGCGTACCAAGCGTTGCCAAGCTCGCGGCGACCGCACTTGCAACTGCCGCTTTCGGACTTGGCGCAACTTTGTGGCCGGTCATGCCGGCGCTTGCGCAAGTCTCCACCGCCACTGCAGATGACACGCCCGCCATCGACACCGCCATTGCGCAGAAGCAATGGCAAAGCGCGCTCATCCAGCTCGACGCGCGCCTCGCGACCAATCCGCGCGACGTGCAGGCAAAGTTCAAGCGCGCCACCGTCCTCGCGCGCCTGAACCGGGACGATGAAGCCATCACGGCCTTCACCGAACTCACGCAAACGTATCCGGAGTTGCCCGAGCCGTATAACAATCTCGCTGCGCTTTACGCGAAGGAAGGCCGTTATGACGAAGCGCGCGTTGCGCTTGAAACCGCAACGAAGGCCAATCCAAGCTACGCGCTTGCATACGAGAACCTGGGCGATCTTTATCTGCGTCTCGCAAGCGAATCGTACAAGCGCGCTCAGACGCTCGGCTCGAGAAGCCCGCTGACCGCGCAGCGCGTGGGCGATATTCAAAAGATCGTTTCACCTCCGCCGCGGCGTCGTCCGGAAGCGGCTGCTGCAGCAGCGGCGGCAGCTTCAGGCACATCGGGTGTGCCAGCGGCTTCGGCGCCTGTGGCTGCTTCATCGTCGGCGACGTCAAACAACGGTGACTGGAACGCGCCGAATTCGGGCACGACAGGCTCGTCCTCGTCATCCACGGACATGTCCGCACCGCTTTATTCGCCGTTCGGCGGACCCAGCGTGCCGCTCTCGAACACGCCTTATTTCGCACCTTCGAAACCGTGACCCGGCGTGTACGGACATCCGGACCGCGCAGGTCCGGATGTCCGTACAGACCGCTACACGATGCAGCTCCAACCAGAGGATCGATTGCTCATGAAAAGTTTGTTGTTGGCGCTCGGCAGCGCTGCACTCATCGCCCAGGCGCCTGCTTTTGCCCAGTCGTCGCCGGCGGCCGCTCATCCGAACGTGCTGCTCAAGACATCGCAAGGCGACATCAAGGTCGAGCTTTATCCTGAAAAGGCGCCGAAGAGCGTCGCCAACTTTCTCGATTATGTGAAGTCCGGCCAGTACAACGGAACGATCTTTCATCGTGTGATTCCGGGCTTCATGATCCAGGGCGGCGGCTATACCACGAGCTTCGCTGAGAAGCCCACGCGCGCGCCCATTCCGCTTGAAAGCAAGAACGGCTTGAAGAACAGCACCGGCACCCTCGCGATGGCCCGCACGAGCGATCCGAACTCGGCCACGTCGCAGTTCTTCATCAATACCGTCGATAACACCGGCCTCGATTACCCCAACGGCGACGGCAACGGTTATGCCGTGTTCGGCAAGGTCGTCTCCGGCATGGACGTGGTCAAGAAGATCGAAGCCACGCCCACCACCACGCGCGGTCCCATGGGCGATGTGCCGCAATCGAACGTCGTGATCGAGTCCGCCAGCGTGGTCGGAAAGTAAAAGCTGCAGCAGCAGGCATACGCCGTGCGCGTCGCGTAATGCTCCAACAACTCTTGAAAAGGAAAGGAATTCATCATGGTCGAACTCCATACGAATCACGGCATCATCAAGATCGAACTGAACGCTGAAAAGGCGCCGAAGTCCGTCGAGAATTTCTTGAACTACGTCAAGAAAGGTCACTACGACAACACCGTGTTCCATCGCGTGATCGACGGTTTCATGATCCAGGGCGGCGGCTTCGAACCGGGCATGACGCAAAAGCCGACGGACGCACCCATCGACAACGAAGCGAACAATGGCCTGAAGAACGAAGTCGGTTCGCTCGCCATGGCACGCACGAACGATCCGCATTCGGCGACCGCGCAGTTCTTCATCAACGTGGGCGACAACGAGTTCCTGAACCACACGGCGCCGACGTCGCAGGGCTGGGGTTATGCGGTGTTCGGCAAGGTCGTGGACGGCATGGATATCGTCGACAAGATCCGCAAGGTGAAGACCGGCTCGAAGGGTTTTCATCAGGACGTGCCGGCGGATGACGTCGTGATCGAGAAGGCTGTTGTAGTCGGTGAATGACTGACTTGACGTACGGCTTGATCGATTCAATGGAAACAGCGGGCGCGCATGCTACAGCGCGCCCGCTGTTTTTCATTTCCGATCTCCATCTGAGCGACGCCATTCCGAAGACGGTGGCGGCGTTCGAGCATTTCATCGAAGTAACGGCGAACGACGCAGACTCGGTTTTCATCCTCGGCGATCTGTTCGAATTCTGGGTTGGCGACGACGTGCTCGCGGCGTCCGTGCAAGGTCCGCGCGCGGCGTTCGCGCGGCGCATGACGGCGCTGATGCATACGTTGTCCGAGCGTGGCATCGGCTTGTACGTGATGCACGGAAATCGCGACTTCCTGCTCGGCAAGCGTTTCATGCGCGCGGCCGGCGCAATGTCGTTGCCTGATCCTTTCGTCATCACTGCATTCGGCACGCGGATCGTGGTCGCGCACGGCGACGCGCTTTGCACCGATGACCCCGCGTACCAGCGCTTTCGCCGTTTTGCGCGTAATCAGGTTGCGCAGCAGGTGTTCCTGAGCTTGCCGCTGAAGCTGCGGTTATCGATTGCGGAACGCATGCGGTCAACGAGCGAAGATGGACGGATGCGCCCCGTGCAGGCCAAATACGACGTGACGCGAAGCGCCGTGGCGCAGTTGTTCGCCAGCACCGGCACGCATACGATGATTCATGGCCACACGCACTTGCCTGCGCGGCATCATGAAAACGATGGCGTCCGATGGGTCATGCCCGATTGGGAACTCGATCATGGCGAGCCACGCGGCGGTTATCTGCGCGTGGACGCCGAGGGAATCCGCGCGCTGCCGCTGTAACGGGTTTTAGTCAGCTTCTAACGACGCGCCGCTTCGCCTTTCATCACATCCGAAAGCCGCTTCAAGTCGATGAACGCCGCGTTATCCACGCCGCTGATGGCATCGATGCGTGTACCCAGCTTGTCCAGCGCCGCGACGATCTCATCCACCCGGTGCGTTTGCGTCGACGCATGATCGATCAGGCCGTGAATGGCGAGCGAGACGGGGTCATCGGCGTTCGGCGTAATTCCGTACGCGCAAAAGGCGGAACGCTCGGGCGTGCAGTCTCTCTCAACGGGCTTCGCGGTCGCCGGCATGACGACGCGCGCCGGATTGCCCACCGCCGTTCCGCCCGCCGGAACGGGCTTCACCACGACCGCGTTCGAACCAATCTTCGCGTCAGCGCCGACCGTAAATCCGCCGAGCACTTTCGCGCCCGCGCCGACGATCACGCCCCGTTCGAGCGTCGGATGCCGTTTCGCGCCGCGCTCGAGCGACGTGCCACCGAGCGTGACGCCCTGGTAGATCGTGCAGTCATCGCCGATAACCGCTGTTTCCCCGATAACCACGCCCATCCCGTGATCGATAAACACGCGTCGGCCGAGCGTCGCGCCCGGATGGATTTCGATGCCTGTCAAGAAACGCGCGAACTGCGAGACGAAGCGCCCGAACCAGCGCCCGCCCGACACCCACGACGCATGCGCGATCCGGTGCAGTACGACAGCGTGAAAGCCCGGGTAACACGTCACGACTTCCCACGCGCTGCGGGCGGCGGGATCGCGCTCGCGGATGGCGGCAATGTCTTCACGAAGTCGGCTGAACATGGCGTGGCTCGGTCGGTGATCTGCGGGGTTTATTGCGAAAACGCACGGCCGTATGGCTCAGCACGAATCCGGGAATCGATAGCTTGTTTTGCGCAGATTGTAGGACGAGCCGTTCGGAAACGCTCCGATGCCCCCGCTGGCAGCACGGTCTGAACTCGCTCAGCGCTTGACCCGCAGAAGAATGTGCTTGGCGATTCCGCGCAGGATATTCACTTCTTCGTGCTCCAGCCCCGAGCGCGAAAAGAGGCGCCTCAAACGCGACATCAGCTTCTTTGGGTTGGCCGGATCGAGGAAATCGAGCGCGACCAGCGCCTGTTCGAGATGCGCGTACATGCCTTCGATCTCGTCGCTTGGCGCGCTGGCCGCGGCGCTCGGGACCGAAGCGGCAGGCGCTTCAGTACGCTCGAGCAGCGCAAGCCGCAACTCATAAGCCAGGACCTGGACCGCCTGCGCGAGATTGAGCGAGCTGTACGCCGGATTGGCCGGAATATGTGCAAGCGCGCTGCATCGCTCGACATCCGCGTTCGACAACCCCACGCGCTCGTTGCCGAACACCAGCGCAATCGCGCCGCCGCCCTCGCCCTGCTCGCAGGCTTTTCCAACGGCTGCGCGCGGCGCCATTTGCGGCGGTCCGTATTCCCGCGTGCGGGCCGTGAGCGCGATGGACCAATGGACGCCGCTGAGTGCATCGGCGAGTGTTTCGACGACATGCGCTGATGCCAGCACGTCATCGGCGCCCGAGGCCATCGCGATGGCTTCCGGTTCGCGGGCGACGAACGGGATTTTCGGCGCGACCACGATCAGCCGGGAAAATCCCATGGTCTTGAGCGCGCGCGCCGCTGCGCCGACATTGCCTGGATGGCTCGGCTCGACGAGCACGAACCGGGTCGATGAGAAGGCGTCGCCGGGTTGATCCGGGGAAGAGTTCGTGGTCACGATAGAACGCTTGCGAAAAAGGTAGGAAAACCGTCATGGTATCGCCAGACGAGGTTTCCAACGTGTGCATCGCGGCGCAACGGGCATAACCCGCGCCCTGCCCGACTCGGGTAAAATACGCAGTTCGCGCGCGCCTTACGCTGTTTTCAGCCAGTTTCAGGTTGAAAAAAGGCACGTGCATCGCTCTTCTTCAATTTGTTGCCGTCGACACAAACGTCGATTCTGCCCGCCGGTTGGGCACTTTCCGCTCGGGGTTCCGGCTTCACGCGCATGGCGTGGAGCGCAGCCGCCGGGCAAAGGACTCTATTCATGCATCCGATGCTCAATATTGCTGTCAAGGCCGCTCGCCGCGCCGGACAGATCATCAACCGCGCGTCGCTCGATCTGGACCGGATCCAGGTCAGCAAGAAGCAGCACAACGACTTCGTGACGGAAGTCGACAAGGCGTCGGAAGCCGCGATCATCGAAACGCTGACGACTGCTTATCCGAAGCATTCCATTCTCGCCGAGGAATCCGGCGAACTGGACAAGGAATCCGAATTCCAGTGGATCATCGATCCGCTCGACGGCACGACCAACTTCATCCACGGCTTTCAGTATTACTGCGTGTCCATCGCGCTTGCCCACAAGGGCATCATCACGCAGGCCGTCGTCTACGATCCCACCCGCAATGATCTTTTCACCGCCTCGCGCGGCTCGGGTGCTTACCTGAACGAGCGCCGCATCCGCGTGGGCAAGCTGGATCGTCTCGGCGACGCCCTCGTCGGCACCGGCTTCCCGTTTCGCGAAGGTGACGGTCTGGAAGCCTACAGCAAGCTTTTCACGCAAATGACCGAAGCGTGCGCCGGATTGCGTCGTCCGGGCGCGGCCGCGCTCGATCTGGCCAACGTGGCCGCGGGTCGTCTCGATGCGTTTTTTGAACAAGGTATCAAGGCGTGGGACGTGGCGGCGGGCAGCCTGCTGATCACGGAAGCCGGCGGACTGGTCGGCAACTACACCGGCGAATCCGACTTCCTGCACAAGAGCGAGATTGTCGCGGCGAACCCGAAGGTGTACGCGCAAATGATCAAGATCCTCGATCCCTTCACGACCACGCGCACGAGCGCATAACGGTTGAGCGAAAGGCGGCTGCGGCCGCCTTTTTTGTTGGAGCACGCGGATTGCACTTGATGTCCGGAACGGGTCTCATGTTGGTCCGCGGCGTTCATGCACGCGGCGCCCGCCTCCGCTACAGTGTCCCGTCCGGCCGCTCGCGGCGCTTCCTCATCCGAGTCTCCTCACCCTTCGCTGCCGCCCTGCCGTCACATGAAAAAAGGCTTTTATACGATCATCGCCGCGCAGTTCGTGTCGTCGCTTGCCGACAACGCGCTGCTCATTGCCGCCATCGCGATGCTTTCCGTGATGCATTCGGCGTCCTGGGTGACGCCGCTGCTGCAGATCTTCTTCACCATTTCCTACGTGCTGCTCGCGCCATTTGTCGGTGCATTTGCCGATGCCATGCAAAAGCGTCACGTCATGTTCATCTCCAACGCGCTCAAGGCCGGCGGCTGCGCGCTGATGATCCTGGGCGTGCATCCGATGATCGCGTACGGCGTCGTGGGTCTGGGCGCCGCTGCATATTCGCCCGCCAAATACGGCATTCTCACCGAACTGTTGCCGCCCGAAAAACTCATCCCGGCGAACGCATGGCTTGAATCGGCGACTGTCGGTTCGACCATTCTCGGTACCGTGATTGGCGGCGCACTGGTCAGCCAGTACGTGGAACATTTCGTAAGCGCGGCGCACCTCGTCCTGATCCGCTCGGCGGCCGACGCCGCCATGTTCGCGGTCATGGTCGTGTATGCGGCCGCCGCCGTCATCAACATCGGCATCCCCGATACCGGTGCGCGCTACAAGAACCGCCTGAAGGAACCGTCGAAACTCGTTGGCGATTTCACGCATGCATTCAAGGTTCTGTGGAGCGACAAGCTCGCGCAGATCGCGTTGTGGGTGACCACGCTGCTGTGGGGCGCCGCCGTCACGCTGCAGTTGCTCGTCCTCAAATGGGCCGATGCCAACCTCGGCCTGTCGCTTTCCAAAGCAGCCGTTCTGCAAGGGGTGACGGGACTGGGCATTGCGATCGGCGCATCAGCCGCTGCCGCCTGGGTGCCGTTGCGCAGTTCGCTCAAGGTGTTGCCGATCGGAGTCGTGACCGGCGCTGTGGCCATCTGCATGGCGTTCTATAACAAGGACCTGTTTCCGGCCGGATCGGGCGTGCATATCGGGCCCTTGTTTGCCCCGCTTTATATCCTCGGCGCTTATCCACTGATGATCCTGCTTGGCGCGCTGTCGGGGTTTTTTATCGTGCCGATGAACGCAATCTTGCAGCATCGCGGTGCGACCTTGCTGACGGCAGGCGCGTCGATCGCGGTGCAAAACTTCAACCAGAACCTGGCGGTGTTATCGATGCTCGGCGCCTACGCACTCTTGCTCACGACCAAACTGCCGGTGGAATGGATCATCGTGGTGTTCGGGGTGTTTATTTGCCTGATGATGGGCCTCGCGATGCGGCGGCACTCGCGCAACGAGCGCACGGTCGACCTTGGCGCGCTGGTGGAAGAATGATAAAACGCCTGGTGCAGGAACGGTATTTGCTGGACACTTTGCTCGATTGAGAGCCGCGCGACTGAAAAGCGCGGATCGAAATAAACCAGGGACACGTCAAAGGAGCTGCAAATGGGTTTGTTTTCACGTTCTACACTCGATAGCAACATCAATGACGCCGCCAAGGTCGGCCGACGTGCTGTGCGTGGCGCAAGCGACGTGGTCGATTCGGCCAGCACGCAACTGCGCGGATTGCTGGACGAGCTCGACAGTTCGATCCGCGACGCGAAAGACGTCAATGTGGACCAGTTGCGCAAGGACTTGCAGTCCAAGCTGAAGACAGCGCGTTCGCAATTCGATGGGTCGTCCTCGGCGATCGCGGATCGTTTCAACGACGCCGCCGGTTACGCTGATGAATTCGTCCACGACAAGCCGTGGCACACGCTGGGCGCCGTCGCGGGCCTTGCGCTGCTGGTCGGTTTTCTGGCAGGACGTTCGTAAAATCGCAAGCATGATCAAAGCAAAAACGCCGGCTTGCCGGCGTTTTTGCTTTTACGGCGTGAAGATCGCTCGAAAACGTCAAGATCTCGACCTCTCGTTAGCCATCCGGCCAGGGGGTCGCCAAGGCCCTGACGCGGTACACTCGTGCCCTTAGACATCTTAGACATTCGCGAAATCCAAGCAATCACGATGGGCACTCACACCTCCGTTTCTCCCGCCGCACCTGACGCGCAGCGCATCGATTCCGCTGTGCCGGTCGACCTGTCGCATCACACGCCAATGATGCAGCAGTACTTGCGAATCAAGGCGGAGCATCCGGGGACCCTCGTGTTCTACCGCATGGGCGATTTCTACGAGCTTTTCTTCGATGACGCTGTCAAAGCCTCGCGCCTGCTCGACCTAACTCTCACGCAACGCGGTGCATCGGGCGGCAACCCCATCAGGATGGCGGGCATTCCGCATCATTCGTGCGAGCAATATCTTGCCAAGCTGGTGAAGCTCGGCGAGTCGGTCGCCATCTGCGAGCAGATCGGTGATCCGGCGACATCGAAGGGACCGGTCGAGCGCAAGGTCGTACGCGTCGTCACGCCCGGCACGCTCACTGACGCGGCTCTCCTCTCCGATAAAAACGACGTCTTCCTGCTGGCGTTATGCCCTGCACACAACCGTCGCGGTGTTGTGACGAGCGTGGGGCTTGCGTGGCTCAATCTTGCAAGCGGCGCGTTGCGTCTTGCTGAAGTGGCGCCGGATCAACTGGGCGCGGCACTTGAACGCATCCGGCCGGCGGAAACGCTGGTGGCCGACTCGTTCTCGGAAACGAACGCACCGTTCCAGGTTCCGAACGTCGGCGCAACCACGCGCGTACCCGCATGGCACTTCGATGTCGGCTCCGGCACGCAGCGCTTGTGCGAGCAACTCGATGTCGCGGGCCTCGACGGTTTCGGCGCCCACTCGCTGACCTGCGCATGTGGAGCGGCCGGCGCGCTGCTGCTCTATGCCGCCGCAACCCAAGGTCAGCAATTGCGGCACGTCCGAAGCCTCAAGGTGGAGTACGAGTCGGAGTACATCGGACTGGACCCGGCCACGCGACGCAATCTGGAATTGACCGAAACACTCCGCGGTACGGAATCTCCGACACTCTGCTCGTTGCTCGATACCTGCTGCACAACCATGGGCAGCCGTTTGCTGCGCCACTGGCTGCACCATCCGCCGCGCGATTCGGCCATCGCCCAGGGAAGGCAGCGCGCGATCGGCGCATTGCTCGAAGCACCGCCGGACGCAAGCCTCGACGGCCTGCGCACAGCACTTCGCCAGATTTCGGATATCGAACGAATCACGGGCCGGCTTGCACTGTTGTCGGCACGACCACGCGATCTTTCGAGCTTGCGCGATACCTTCGCCGCCCTGCCGCAACTGCGCGACCGGCTCGCTCCGCTCAAGATGCACGCGGCATGGCTTGAACGTATCGATGCCTCGCTCGAACCGCCGCCGGAATGCCTCGAACTGCTGACCCGCGCGATTGCCAAGGAGCCTGCCGTGCTGATTCGCGACGGCGGTGTGATGGCGCGCGGTTATGACGCGGATCTCGACGAGTTGCGTGACATCTCGGAGAACTGCGACCAGTTCCTGATCGACCTGGAAACGCGCGAGCGCGCCCGCACGGGGATCGCGAATCTGCGAGTCGAGTACAACAAGGTGCATGGCTTTTACATTGAAGTCACGCGAGGTCAGACGGACAAGGTTCCGGACGACTACCGGCGCCGTCAGACGCTCAAGAATGCCGAGCGATACATCACGCCGGAGCTGAAGACTTTCGAAGACAAGGCGCTGTCCGCGCAGGACCGCGCGCTCGCCCGCGAGCGCATGCTCTACGACGCGCTGCTGCAGACGCTGCTACCGCATATCGGCGATTGTCAGCGCGTGGCGGCGGCGTTAGCAGAACTGGATCTGCTGAGCGCGTTCGCCGAACGCGCACTCGCGCTCGACTGGGTAGCGCCGTCGTTTGCAGGCGACTCGGGCATCGATATCGAACAAGGGCGGCATCCAGTAGTCGAAGCGCAAGTCGAACAGTTCATCGCCAACGATTGTTGCCTGAACACCGAACGCAAACTGTTGCTGATCACCGGTCCGAACATGGGCGGTAAATCGACGTTCATGCGCCAGACGGCGTTGATCGCGCTGCTTGCGTACGTGGGCAGTTATGTACCGGCCAAGCGCGCGAGCTTTGGTCCGATCGACCGGATTTTTACGCGCATTGGCGCGGCCGACGACCTCGCGGGCGGCCGCTCGACCTTCATGGTCGAGATGACCGAAGCCGCGGCCATCCTCAACGACGCCACCCCGTCGAGTCTCGTACTGATGGACGAGATCGGCCGCGGCACATCGACTTTCGACGGCCTCGCGCTCGCCTGGGCGATTGCACGGCACCTGCTCTCGCACAACGGCTGCCATACGCTGTTCGCCACGCATTATTTCGAGTTGACCCAGTTGCCGGCCGAGTTCGCGCACGCCGCGAACGTGCACTTGTCAGCGGTCGAGCATGACCATGGCATCGTGTTTTTGCACTCGGTCAACGAAGGTCCGGCGAACCAGAGTTACGGATTGCAAGTAGCGCAACTCGCAGGCGTCCCGCCTGCCGTGATCAAGGCCGCCAGAAAACACCTGGCGCATCTGGAGCAGCAGTCGATCGGTCAGGCGTCGCCGCAATTCGACCTGTTCGCGCCGCCGCCGGCGGATCTCACGGATATTAACGAACCCGAAGCGCGCGACGAGTCGGCCGCGCCTCACCCGGCGCTTGACCGCCTTCGTGCGATCGATCCCAACGAGGTGCGTCCCCGCGACGCGCTCGACCTGCTGTACGAACTACATGAGCTGGCGTCGCACGCTCCGGATGCATCTCGCTAATTGCGCGTATCGCGCTCACTGGCTGCGTGCGCGCGTGACACACGCGTTTGCCCTCGCCTGCGTCGTCATGGCCGCGCAAGCGGCGCGCGCCGAGGCGCCGCCGATGAGCTTCGCGATTGCATCGAACGTGGTGAACAGATCAAGTGACGAGACCACGCTGCAACAGATGCTCGATGCCATCGGACGCGATCGCAATACGTCGTTCATCGTCTACGACGGCAATCTGAAAAGCGAAGCCGAACCTTGTCGCGACGCCCTGTACAACACGCGCCAGCAGATCTTCGATAGCTCGCGCAAACCCGTGGTACTGCTGCCTGGCGGCAATGACTGGGCGTCGTGCAGTTCGTCGCAAGCGGGTGGCTATGATCCGGTCGAGCGGTTGGACTTCATTCGCCAGTCGTTCTTCGGGGATTCGAACTCTCTCGGTCAGACGCCCATGAGCGTGATTCGCGAAAGCGACGTTGCGCGCTTTCGTCCGTTCCGCGAAAACGTGCGATGGCAGACCAACGGCATTGCGTTCATCGGATTGAATGCGCCCGCGCCGAACAATCATTATTTGACCGCCGGCGGACGCAACGGCGAGTTCGAGGACCGCTCCGTCGCCAACGCTTTCTGGCTGGAACACGCGGTCGAAACCGCGCGCCGCACCGACATGCGTGCGGTCGTGGTGATTCTGCAAGGTGATCCGGACTTTACGCGCTATGAACGGCGCGATCGGTTTGCGTGGCTGCGGTTTTCGCGCGGCGATACATCACGCGACGGGTTTCTCGAGCTCAAGCGCAGCCTTGTGAAAGCCGCAGAATCGTTTCGGGGTCCGATGATTGTGATTCACGGCTCCGACACACCTATTGTCAAAGGTTTTCGTATCGATCAACCCTTGCGCAATGACAAGGGGACCGTGGTGGCGAATCTGACGCGCATCGAGGTCGGATTGAAGAATCCGCGAACGCAATGGCTCGAAGTCGAATCCGACCTGAGCTGGCGACCGCCGTTTCGTGTCCGCGTGCGGGACGTGACCGTGCGGCCGAACGCGCAAGCTCAAGGGTCGCCTCCGGCATCGGCGCCGGCTGCATCGTCTGTGCCGAGCGTTGAAAACGGCGCGCCGGGACCGTCATCTTTTTTCCAGGAGATGCAGCCGGTGCAGCAACATCCGGCGCCTGCGCCCGCAAGCGACGGCGCAGCGTCCAATGCCACGCCTCAGATGCCACCGTTGCTGAATCCGAATCCGCCGCCGACCGTGCCGCCGATCCTGAATGCGCCTTCGAACCCAATAACACCTGCAAGCGGTGCATCGAATCAAGCAGATGGTCAATGAAATAAAACAAAGGCGCAGCAACCTGCCTGCGCCTTGTGTTAGTTCTGATCCCGATCAACCGATAAAACCGAACCGCCTCAATGCAAGGTCGGACCCGCGTCCTTGCCCGGCTCTTCATCGTCCTCGTCGAGCACTTCGAGACCATCGAGCCCATGCGCGTGCTGGTGCTCTTTCTCGTCTTCGGTGGCTTCACGCACTTCCTGCACGTTCAACGCGAAACGCAGCGCCATGCCGGCGAGCGGATGATTGCCGTCGAGCACGACCTTGTCTTCTGCTACATCGGTCACTGTATAGATGAGCGAATCGAGTTCGTCCTCGCCGTCTTCCGGCGTGCCCTCGAATTGCATGCCGATTTCGAGCGGCTCCGGAAAGCGGCCACGCGCCTCCACCTTCACGAGATCGGGATCGTACTCGCCGAACGCGTCTTGCGGCTCGAGCTGCAATTGCGTCTGATAGCCGGCTTCCTGACCGTCGAGTGCTTCCTCGATCTTGGGGAACGTGCCATCATAGCCGCCGTGCAGATAGACCATCGGCTCGTCGCTTTCCTCGATCAGGTTGCCATGAGCGTCAGACAGCTTATAGGCGACTGATACGACGGTGTCTTTTGCGATTTTCATTGGATTCTCCAAGATACAAGCCTTAATTATACGATGCCAGCGCGGTCCCCAAACGTTCCCTCAAGTCCTTTCGCGGTGCCGCTTCCCGACGAACCTTCAACCCTCCTAGGCGGCCTCTCGCCCGCGCAGTTCATGCGCCGGTACTGGCAGAAAAAGCCGCTGCTGATCCGTCAGGCGATTCCCGGCATCCAGGCGCCCTTGTCGCGCGACGAACTGTTCGAACTCGCCGACAACGACGACGCCGAATCACGCCTGATCACCCATTTTCGCCAATCCTGGGCAATGGAACACGGCCCGTTTGCGCCAGATGAACTGCCGTCAGTAAAAAAGCGTGACTGGACATTACTCGTGCAAGGCGTGAACCTGCACGACGACCGCGCTCGGGCGCTGCTCGACCGCTTCCGTTTCATACCTGATGCGCGGCTGGACGACCTCATGATCTCGTACGCGACGGACGGCGGCGGTGTCGGCGCGCATTTCGATTCCTACGATGTCTTCCTGCTGCAGGTCCATGGCAAACGCCGCTGGCGTTTCGGTGCGCAGCGCGATCTCTCGCTAAAAGAGGGGTTGCCGTTGAAAGTTTTACAGCACTTCGAAGCCGATGAGGAATGGGTGCTCGAGCCGGGCGACATGCTTTATCTGCCGCCTCATATCGCCCATGACGGCGTGGCTGAAGGCGAATGCATGACATGCTCTATCGGCTTTCGCGCACCGTCCGCCGCCGAACTGTCGGGACAATTCCTGTATCACCTGGCTGAGCGCATGGAAGAGATGTCGGGTGGCCGCGGCAAGGGCGAACAGCGTTACCGCGACCCGACGCAGCCGGCCGTCACGAATCCCGCGCAATTGCCGCCCCTTCTGGTCGAGCGGGTAGGCGCGATCCTTGCGAACATCGAATGGACTGAAAAGGAGGTTGCTGGTTTTCTCGGTACTTATTTGAGCGAGCCCAAGGCGAATGTCGTATTTGATCCGCCACAACGACCTTTGAATGAAAAGCGATTTATTGAGCGCGCGAAGCAGTCCGGTTTGAAGCTCGATAGAAAAACCGTGCTGCTTTACGACAAACACGCTTATTTTCTCAACGGCGAACGCGAGTTAATGTCGCCGAAAGCCAGAAAATGGCTGCCCGAGCTTGCTGACAAGCGATATCTGGAGGGGAAACGGTTTGTAACACTCTCTGGAGAATCGTCAATGACAGTCTTACTGCACGAGTGGTATTGTGCGGGCTGGATTCAAGTCGACGCGAACGCCTAGCGTTGTTTGGTCTTGTTGTTCGCCGGGTTGTTATCGCAGGCTGATGAAATGTATGAGAAAGA
>NZ_CAXTGZ010000093.1:2614-15217 GCF_964243625.1 uncultured Caballeronia sp. | reverse complement strand
TTTTCGTGTCTGTGATGCGGCTTATCAATGACACGCAGCGAGCGTTCGAGGGGATTGAGCAGGCGACTTGTTTGTTATCTCAAGCCTCGTCGTATGCGACGAGTGCGCATATGGAACTGGCACTCGCGGCGATTCAGGCTCTGTTCGTGACCATCGGTTGCTCAGGGGATGATCCGGAGGCGCATCTTTAGACTCGAGTCATGGCGCTGCGTCGAAGGTGGTGTGTGTAGCGTTACAACAAGAGAGCACGCGCCTCCATATTCTACTGGCGAAAGGCCGTGACGGGCATCGATGATGCGAGCGTCGACGTCGTCTGTTTTCCGGGAATCAGGGACATCCGGTTACGTACGCGTGCCGCGTTCTTTCAGCTTGATTATTGCAACATTAACGCCCCGTATCGAGCTAAGCGTCCCTTAAGGGAGCCTCAAGCATCGTACGTCGGCGCACTGTCTATTGCGCTGCTTCAACATCCCCGATCCGATCAACTTGCGTGATTCCTATCAGATGGTCTTTCCGGACAACCAGGAGATTGTCCCGGATTTTTAATTGTCGGGTCTGATCGGCGATAAGCAATTGATGTATTAAACGCATTAACGTCGCGAAGTTTTTAAATAACCATGAGCATTTTTTCTGAGTGTTGATCCAATGCTTCCCGTTGATCGATTTGACGGCAGGCGCGCATGCCGGTCAGCTGGGAATACCCAATTGCCATTTCAGGAGACAAAAATGAAAAGACGGATAAAGCAATACGGCGCATTAGTCGCCGCCGGATCGATGGTCGCTCTGCTGCTCGCCGCGTGCGGTGGCTCGGACAACGGCGGCGGTTCGACGCCCCATCTGATAACCAACATTGCGGTGCCCAACTCAGTAAGCCCTGCGTTCAGTTTCGACATCAGCTACGCAGACCAGGGCAAATACTTCTTGGCGGACCGGAACAACAAGGCCATCGATGTCGTGGATACGACCACCAACAAGCTCATCGCACAGATACCGGGTGGTTTTGCCGGCAATGGCGCAACAACCACGGATTCCGGGCCGGATGGCCTGATAGGCTTGCCAGGGACGAGCACGCTGTATGCGGGTGACGTCAATGGCGTCAAGGTTTTCAATACTTCTAGTCAGACTCTTACTAAGTCCATCCCGATCGCGACCACGGGTAATCGCACCGATGAAGGGTGCTTCGATCCGGACGACCACCTCGTTGCAGTGGCGAATCCGGCAGACACGCCACCATTCCTTACGTTCATCAACACGGACACGCAGGCTGTCGTGTCGAAGCTGAACTTCAACGGTTCGTCGGGCCTCGAGGCATGCGAGTACGACGCCAGCACGAAGAGCTTCCTGATCAACAACGACGGTACGGCAGTCAATCCGGACGGCGAGCTTGACCTCATCCCCGCGAGCTCGGTGACCGCGGGACAACCAGCTGTGACGAAAGCTTTTCCCCTCGGCGCGTGCGCACCAGCCGGACTTGCACTCGGACCGAATCAGGATGTCATGGTGGGCTGCGATCCTGGCGCCGGCGATCCGCTGATAACACTGATCCTCGACCGCACGAGTGGCGCTGTGCTGGCCAAATTACCGTTTGGCGGCGTCGACCAGATCGCCTATGACAAAACATCGAATCGCTATTTCCTGCCCGCGCGACATTGGGTGACGAGCGGCACGGCGGCGGCATCGGGGTTCACCCCGGAGATGGCAATTGTAGATGGCACTAGTCGGACGATCGTCGCTCAGGTCGCTGTTGGCACAGGTGCACATTCGGTCGCAGTCGATGGTCCGTCAGGCCAGGTCTATGTGCCGTTCCAAGCGGGCAGCGCGGCGTTCCCGAACGGCGGTATCTCAGTGTTCTCTGTGCATTGAATGCAACGTGAGTGCGTCGCTTCGTGCTGCATGCCGGCGACGCACTTGACCGACCCGTCACCACACGGTCTTGTCTCCAAACCGAGCGTCGGTGAATCCTGCGGCTGAACGACTCGGCTTCTTCCAGCTTTGAACAATCCGTTCGACGTCGCAGATTCACTTTAGAAGGCAGTCTTCTCTTTTAAAAACAGCTTCAGCAACGCCGGTAGCAGCAACAGCACAAGCGGCATCTGGATGATCAGCCCCGAGATGATCGCAATCGCGAGCGGCTGTTGCATGGCCGAGCCCTGGCCGTGTGCAAACGCAAGCGGCAGCAGCGCGAGGATTGCTGCGATCGTTGTCATGGCGATCGGGCGCAAACGGTTGCCGCCTGCTGTCACGATGGCGTAACTCAGGGGCATGCCTTCCTTGAGTAATCCCTGCAGCTCCGAGACATAAAAAATCGCAACCTCGGTCACGATGCCGATGATCATCGTCATCCCCATCATGGCCGAGATATTCAAGTCGATGCCTGTCAGCCACAAGCCGATGAACACCGCGCCCGTCGCAAGCAGAGGCATGGCGAGCACGCAGAGCGCAATCACGAATCGCTCGTAGAGAAACAGAAGCAGGGCGAACACCAGCGCCACGGCAGCGCCGAACACGGTCATCAGACCCTTGAACGCGATCTGTTGCTGCTGATAAAGCCCGCCCAGTTCGTAATACACGCCGGCGGGCAATAGTTGTTTGCCATCGAGCAGCTTTTGCACACCGGCGACGGTCGAGCCCAGATCACGTCCATCGATACGAGCCGTCACCGCGACCATGCGCTTGAGGTTGTCGCGGCTGATCTCGGGCTGACCCGTGACCACCACTTGCTCGGCCACGCGCGACAGCGCGAAGAGATGACCATCGGGCGCACGGATCTGTAGCTCGCCGAGTGCGGTATCGGTCATGTGCAGAGCACCCGCCACGCGCACGCGGATACCAATGGTCTTCGGTCCAACCTGGTATTGCGTCGCCAGGTTCCCTTCCACCATGTCCGACACAGCCTGCGCAATGCTCTGGATGTCCATGCCCTCGGCGGCCGCAGCTTCGGGCAGGATGTGCAATTCCAGCGCGTCCCCGGCCGGATTGATGCCGTCGTTGACGTCCACGATTCCCTGTACTTTGCCGATGGCCGCGGCGACCTTCCTGGCCGTGGCATCAAGCGTAATCTGGTCATCGGAAAAGATCTTGATCTGCACTGGCTGAGGCACGGCGGTGAGGTCGCCGATCAGGTCGTCCATGAGTTGCGCCAGTTCAAACGAAACGCCGGGAACGTGTGATTCGATGGACGTACGAATTTCTTCCATGACCGTATCAATAGGCTCCCGCTTGCCCGGCTTCAGCTTCACGAAGAAATCGCCCTTGTTGGGTTCCTGCAGGTCGCCGCCAAGCCCGGCGCCGGTCCGTCGCGAGTAAGTTGCAACGTTGGGGTTCGCGCTGATGATTGCCTCGACCTGTTTTATCAGCCGGTCCGACTCGGTGATCGAGGTCCCGGGTTCGGTGTGATAGTCAAGCACGAATCCGCCTTCATCCATGGACGGCATAAAACCGCTGCCGACCCGCGTAAAGGCCAATACAGCCACGACCACAAGCGGGATCAATCCGGCGAGAACAAACAAAGGGCGCGTCGCCACGCGTTTCACGAGCTTGTCGTATCGCAGGTTTATCCATCGTGCAAAAGGGGTTTCGCGATGTTCTTTCGCGTCTTTTGCCGTGAGCCAGTGATCGCATAGTATCGGCACGGCAAGCCAAGTGACGAGGAAAGAAATGAACAGGGCGCTTGCCATGGTGACCGAGAGCGCCTTGAAAAATGCCCCGGTTACGCCTGACAAAAACGCGAGTGGAACAAAAATGACCAGCGTAGCCGACGACGATCCCGCGAGCGGGCGCGTGAACTCCGTCGCGGCGGCCATCACGCGGCCCTGGAACGGCCGTCCGCCGCCTTCGCGCATCCGCCGCACGATATGCTCGATCATCACAATCGCGTCGTCGATCACAAGCCCGACCGCCGCAGCCATTCCACCGAGCGTCATGATGTTGAAGCCCATGCCGAAAACGTCGAGCAACAGGATGGTCGACGCCATCACGACCGGTACGAGGGCCACCGCGATGACCGTGATCTTCCAGTTGCGCAGGAAGGCGAATAGCGTGAGCGCCGCCAGCACCACGCCGATCAGGATCGCGTCGCGCACGCTGGTTGCCGAGGCCACCACGAGTTCACTCTGGTCGTACCAGTTTGCCAGCTTGACACCGGGCGGCATCTGTTGCCGAAATGATCGAAGACGGGCGCGGACTGCGGCGGCCATCGCAACGCTGTTCGCCCCGGGTTGCTGATAGATGTTGAGCAGCACTGCATCATGGCCGTCCGCGGTCACGCGCAGCCATTGCGGCAACGTGCCCTGCGTGACGGATGCGATCTCACCGAGACGGATCTGGCTGGCGCCGGGGCTCGACACGACCACATTGCGCAACGCGGCCACGCTTGTGACGGTCGAGTTTGCAATGACGAGATATAGCTTGTCGTGGTCCTCGATACGGCCGGTCGCCATCAGCACGTTGCTCGCGCCAATCGCTCGGGCGACGTCCGCCGCGGATAACTTGTAGACCGCCAGCCGCGCCGGATCGATGGCGACTTCGAGTTCGTCTTGCGCACCACCTGTGACTTCCACGCGCGCGACGCCCATAACCGACGACAACATGGGGCGCATCTGGAATTGCGCCAGGTCGTGCAACACGGTCAGCGACTGCTGGGCCGAGGTCAGGCTGTATGCCAGCACCGGGAACACGGTCGGGTCCATCCTGCGAACCTGCATCGAAGTGCCTGGGGGCAGCGTCGCAAGGATTTCACTGATCGCCGATTGCGCCTGCAGGGTCGCCTGGGCCATATCCGTCCCCCAGTCGAAGTTGATCGAGATTTCGGCTGCGCCGCGACTCGTTTTCGATGTGACATCGCGCACGTTGGGCACGCGTCGCAATGCTTCTTCTACCGGCGTGGTGACTAGCGTGGCCATCTGTTCGGCGGGACGGTCGCCGGCATCGAGTGAAACCACCGCGCGCGGAAACGCAACGTTGGGAAAGAGCGAGGTGGGCAACTGCAACCCCGTCAATGTGCCCGCAATAGCCAGGAGGGCGATCACGAACAGCAGCGAACGCCTGTGAGCTTGCATCCAGGAGCCGAACGTCATTGGGCGGCGCCCCCGGCAGCGTGGACGGTCATGCCGTCCTTCAACTCATAGTTGCCGCTGACAACGAGCGGCAGTGTGGCGTCGAGTGCGCCGTCAACGCCGTATCGATCGCCGTTTTCGATCACCGTCGCGACGTCGATCCGGTGCGCCTTGTTGTTTCTCGCGAGCTGGTAGACGTACGCGTGTTTGTCGTCCTTCAGCACGGCAGCGCGCGGAACGATCCAGTGGACGCCCGTGCGAGTCGCGATATCGGCGGAAACCTTCGTGCCCGGGATCAGCGGCGTACCGCTGACCGGCACGGCCGCGCCGATATCGAGCAACTGCGTCTGGGTATCGATGGCCGCGCCAACCAGCACCACGCGGCCGGTCACGGCGGTGTCCGCGAGGGATGCTGACAGGGCATGCAGCGTCACGGCGTCGCCGGCACGGACCGACGTGGCGCCAGATGGCTCCACGCCGAGCGTAACGTTCGAACGCATTGCGTCCGGGCTATTCGATGCCGCCAGTTGCAAAACAGGCGCGCCCGCTGCAACCTGCTCGCCCTGCCCGGCGGTGACCTGGATGACCACACCGTCCACCGGCGACTTCACGGTCGCATTGCCATTGCCAATGCCCGTGCCCATCTGCGCGGCGAGCGCTTGCCGGGCGTCGTCCAGTGCTTTTCTTGCCATGGCGAGTTGCGAGGTGGTGGCAAGCGATTGGTCGTACAACGCTTGCGTGCGCGCGAGCTCACCCTGGGCGAGTGTCGCTGCGCTTTTCGCCTGCGTAGCCGCAAGTGTGGCAGCAGGATCGGCCTGCACCACGAAAAGCGGATCGCCGCGTGTCACTTTTTGTCCTGCTTGGACGCGAAGCTGCACGATCCGCGCGACATAAGAAACGCTGACCGATGTCAGGTTCGCTGCCGTGGCGGCAACGACGCCGTAGCCGCGAACCGGCTGGGCAATCGAGCCACGCTGCACCGGGATGGTCTGCACCTGGACGGTGACGTCATCAGCGTGCGCGCCGAGCGAGACGCCAAGCGCGCAAATCAGGGCCCGCCGGACGGCGGAGGAAATTGTCTGCATGAGTGCGCTCACGAATGATCGTTTGAGAATGCGTCGGGAATGGCGCCGCCCAGCAGCGCCTGCAGGCCGATGCGCTGCTCGGTCAGGGACTCGCGCAAAGTGGCGATATCGACTTGCTTCGTTATGGCGGCGGCTTGCGCGTCGGTGTAAGCGCTCAGCGCCAGGTTGTGTTGGGCAAAGGCCGCGCTTGCGTGCCGCGCTGCGTGCTCGGCATCCGGCAATGCAGCTTCGGCGTCTGCGAGCTGGCGGGAAAGGATGGCGCCGTCGGCGCGCAGGTGGTCCACGTCGGCGAACGCCTGGTTGAGGCGGACCTGGTATTCGTCCTTCATCCGTTGCCGGGTGCTTTGCTCGATTGCCACATTGCCGCGATTGCGATTGAAGAGGGGCAGGCTCAGGTTGATCTGAAAGCCGGTCGTGTAGATGTTCGAGGTGTCGCGCGCCCGGTTGAAGCCGACCGTCAGCGTTGGAAACTGGCTCATGATCGCCGCACGGTACTTCTGTTCCTGCGCGTCGTAGCCCGCGCGCAGCGCAAGCAGATCGGGCCGGCGTTGTGGCAATGCCTCCAGCGCGTCGTCGAGGGTTGAGTCGGTGAGGGTGGTGTCGTTGAAATCTCCGACGAGCTGCAGTTGCACCGTCTGCGACAATCCCAGCAGCGCGTTCAGGTCGTGGTGGGTCTGTTCGGCTGCACGTTCAGCGTCCGTAAAAAGTTTTCTTTTATCGGAGTAAGAGGTCAGCGCCGCCGTGAGCGTGTCCTCGGTCAGGTTTCCTTCGCGTTGCGCGGCAGCCATGCGTTCATAACGCATGCGGGAGAGGTCGCGTTGCTGCTGAAGAAGGGGGAGCGTGCTCTGTGCAAAACGTGCTTTGACAAATAACTGGCGTGCTTGCGCCACGACCTGCCACTCTTGCCATAGCAGGCCGAGATCCGTCTTCGCCACGGTTGCATCGGCGGACTGCTTGTTGGCGCTGCGCGTGAGGATTGCAAGCACATCCATGCTCAGCCCATAGTTGAATGCGCGTGTTGCACCTGCCGCGCCCGGATAATCGCTGGAAACAGCCAGTTGCGGGTCGGGCAGCAAGCCTGCAGAGAACGCTTGCGCCCGGGCAATTCCCAAGTCGTCGCGCGCAAGTTTCAGGTCAGGGTTGTTGGCGACTGCAAGCATTGCGACCTCGCCGATGTCGAGACCATCCGATGGGTCAAAGGTATGCGTGGCAAGCTCCGGGAGCGGCATGCTGGCGGGATCGATACGGATCCGCTTGACGCTGTCCTGACTGGTCGAGGTGTTGACAGGTTTGAGAGGATCCGCGTGATACCACGTACAAGCGGCGAATGACGCCACGACCACGGCAGATCCGCACAGGCGCAATGATCGAAGAACAAGCATGAAGATAGAATCGCCAAGTAGGATCCCGATGCAGAAGAACAACGCGCCGCAGTGGCGCGCCGACGAGTCAGACGGGGCGAGTCTACGAATCGCGTGCTTAAGGAACGCTTAAGTTAAAAGCCCGGACAATGCGTTCCTTAAAAGGAGAAAATTCGATGCGTTTGCTACTGGTTGAGGACGACGACATGATTGCCGAGACGGTTGTCGACTTCATGCGCCGGGCGGGCTACGCCATCGATCACGCCGCTGACGGGCGGGCCGCCGACCTGTCCCTTGCCAATGGCGTGTATGACCTCGTACTGCTCGACCTCGGCTTGCCCAAACGCGACGGCATCGAGGTGCTGAACACCTATCGCCGCGCCGGCGGGGCGGCGCCAGTGATCATCCTCACTGCGCGCGATGCTGTCGACGAACGCATCCGCGGCCTCGACGCAGGCGCGGACGATTACCTGATGAAACCATTCGATATCGATGAACTCGCGGCACGGATTCGTGCCTTGTTGCGCCGGCGCACAGGACAAAAGCAGCCGGTCTATACGCATGGCGACCTGGCGCTGGATCCGGCTTCGCACGAAGCCACGAAAGCAGGCGTAAAGCTGCCGCTCGTGCCGCGGGAATTTGCGTTGTTGCAGGCGTTGATCGAAGAGCCGACGCGCGTGTTTCGCCGCCCGGAGCTCGAGGAAAAGCTCTATGGATGGGGCGAGGAAGTCGGCAGCAACACCATCGAGGTACATGTCCATAGCCTGCGTAAAAAGATCGGCACGCACGAGATCATGACAATTCGCGGCGTGGGTTACCGCCTGAAGAGGCTTGGATGAAGTCCATTCGGCGATGGTTGCTCGGCTGGCTGATCTTCGGCCTCGCCGTCGCGTGTCTGATCGCAGGCTACGGCATCTTCCATTCCGCGCGTCATGAAGCGGGCGAGCTGTTCGACTATGAACTGCGAACTGTGGCGCTGTCGATGCCCGCGAACATCGCGACAACCAGCGGCGCCGAGCAGCGCGAGCACGATTTCAAGGACCTGGCCGACGACCGGATTGCCATCGATATCTGGGATGCGGCCGGCGCGCTCGTCTATCACTCTGCGAAGGAGCCGGTGCTGCCGAAGCTCTCTGAAGGATTCCGGACGATCGAGCGCAATGAATATCGCTGGCGTGTTTTTGGCGTGCAACAAGCGGGCCGCTATGTGCAGGTTGCACAACCTTATTCAGTGCGTGACAACCTCGCGGCGCGTCTTGCGCTACGCACGTTGTGGCCGCTAGCGTTGCTTGTGCCCGTCACCATTGCTTTCGTGCTGCTGATCGTGGCCCGCGGACTTGCGCCAATCGGTGGCTTGTCGCGGGCGCTGGCGAATCGCTCGATCGAGTCGCTTGATCCGGTGGTGATCGACGATCGGGTGCCGGTCGAGATTCGACCGCTCGTCGACGCCCTGAATGATCTGCTTGAGCGACTCAACGTGGCGTCGAAGGCGCAGCGCACCTTCGTGGCCGATGCCGCGCACGAGTTGCGCACGCCGCTGACCGCGCTCAAATTGCAGTTGCAGGCCGCGAAACGCGATGCATTCGCCAGCTCCGACGCGCGCGTGGTCGAGCGTCTCGAGGGGCGCGTCAACCGCATCATTCACCTGGCGCAACAACTGCTGAGCATGGCGCGCGAGGACGCGTCGCATGAGAAGTCCATGATCCCCGTGAGCCTGCGCTGTGTCGCCGAGCAATCGGTATCCGATCTGTCGTTGCTGGCCGAGGCCAAGCAGATTGACCTCGGTCTTGACGCGCATGGACCAGCAGGGCCGGGCAGCGGGAATGATGCGTATTGCGTGCTTGGCGACGAACAGGCGCTGGGCATCCTTCTAAACAATCTCGTCGACAACGCCATCCGCTATACGCCGAGGGGCGGCCGGGTCGATGTCGTGCTAAAGCGCGACACGCATACCGGAGGGGTGTCGCTGGAGGTGGCTGACACCGGCCCCGGCATTGCCGACGACGAAATCAAACGCGTCTTCGACCGTTTTTACCGCGGGGCTTCGGTGAAGGAGCAAGGCAGTGGTCTGGGGCTCGCAATTGCATCGAGCATCGCGGTGCGTCACCGCGCGGAGCTCTGCGTGAGCAACCGGACCGACGGACCAGGATTGAGCATCAGGCTGAACCGGTTGCCGACAGTGCCGGCCTGACGCGTCTGCGTCGTCCCGTCTTTTCTTTCGTCGAAACGATCCGACCAATCATCACACGTAGTCAACGCATTTCCGATTTTCCGATGTTTTGCTCGCGTAAGCGTTCCTTAAGCAACGCGACGCTATGCTCGAGCGGGAATTGACGGAGTTCGCCAACAGCAGTTTCTTCCGTTTCACCCGCGTTTTCACCGGTCGAGGTTTGTGAAAACGCAACCCATACATCGCATCATGAGAATAAGAAATGCAAGGCGCTGGGCGCGGGGAGGCGCGCGGCCATGGCTCTTCGCGGCGTTGTCGCTCGTGGTTGCCTGTGGCGTGCGCTGGCTGCTGCACCCGATCATTGGCCCCATCATGCCCGGCACTGCGTTCTGTATCGCAGCGGCGTTGATTGAATATTATTTCGGCATTGCACCCGCATGCGTGGTCATGCTACTCGGCCTCGGAATCGCTGATTACCTGTTCGTACCGCCGTATGGACAGTTCGACGTACTCGATCAATCTGATCTTGCGCTGATCATTTCCTACCCGGTGGTCACCATCCTCGTCATTTGCCTGATCGAGCGCTTGCGGCGAGCGCAATTTCAGGCGGAGCTGCTTGGGCAGGTTGCGCAGTCGCGCTACGAAATGCTGCTGCGTCTGGACAACGAGCGTGCCATCGCGATCCGCGGCAACGACGAAACGCACCGGCTGCTGCGGCATTTGCCGCATTATCACCATGACATTGTGCTGATCAAGGCGCTCGATCGCAAGCACAGCGCGGTGTTGGGCGATAACGGCGATGGCGCCGGCATCCCGGCGGCCGTTGCACCCGGCTTTCTGTACGAGAAGGTCGCAACTGAAGATCTCAGGCGACTGGCAGCAATCATGCATGCGGGCACATACCGCGTGCGTCTTGCCCTGGCAGGGGGCGCCGAAAAAGCGGTCGACTGCGCGTGCGAGCGTTTCAACACGCACGTTGGCGATTTCATCGTCTGCCGCGTCGGGGAGCCCGTTTGACTGAAGGCAAACCTGTCCATCTCGAAGCCGGCAATCACGCCGTTCTCCTGCTGCATGGCCTGTCGAGTTCACCGCTGGAAATGCGTTTCCTCGCCCGTGCACTGCATCGCGAAGGCTTCACCACGGTCGCGCCGGTGCTGCCGGGCTATAGCGCCGGCACGCGTGAACAGCGCATGGAAGCCTGGGTCGCCGCCGCTGTAAGTGAATTCGACGCGCTGAGTTGCCGGTACACGCACGTCTCTGTCTGCGGCTTGTCGATCGGAGCGGCGCTCGCAATGGCCCTGGTCAGCAAGCGGCCATCGGCAAAGTCCGTCGCTCTGCTTTCGGTGACGCTTGACTACGACGGCTGGGCGATTCCCTGGTACCGGTTCTTGTTGGGCTGGGCCTATTTCACGCCGCTTCGAAACAGATGGCGGTATCGCGAGCAGGAACCCTTCGGTCTTCGCAACGAGGCGTTACGCTCGAAAGTGGCTCGCGCAATGCTCAAAGGCGATCTCAGCGAAGTCGGTCCGGCGACCATCTCTTTGAATGCACTGCACGAAGCCAGCCGCCTCGCGCGGAGCGTTCGCCGGATCGTGCCGGGCGTGAGCGCCGACTGCCTGATCGTCCATGCCATCGACGATGAAACCTCCAGCCCCGCCAATGCGAGATTTGTCAGTTCGCATCTGGCGTCGACGTTCATCCGCACGATCTATCTCGACGATTCGTATCACATGATTACATCGGACAACGAGCGGGAAACGGTGGCGCGTGAGGTAGTCATGTTCTTGCGCGAGAGTGAGGCGGCGGCTGAAGCGGGTGAGGGCGGCAAGGCGCCTGTGGTTTCAAAGGCGCTCGCTCGCCGGCTCAGGCAGATCGCAGCGTTAGCGAAGTAGCATGCATAAAGGGACGTCGTACGGCCAACGCTGCGATCCGCTGCTTGACGGTAGCCTTGGGATCAGTGACTGCTGCCGGCGCCGGTTTGTCGCGTACCTGCCGGAGCGCAGATCAGGGCCATGCTGGCATCGAGTCGGCGTGCGGCGGTCTGTCCACGTGCGCGCTTGTCGTTCGCGATGGTTTGCGCTGTGACGAGATCCAGATAGCTGACGGTGCCCGCCTGGAAGCGGTTTGTCGTCAGCTTTAGTGCAAGCGTGGCGGCGGATTAGGGCACCTAAGCGTTCGATAAGTTTCGGTCCGTACCATGCCACCGTTCCCCTTACTTCTCACACGCGATGAACACGTTAAATCTAAGGCTGTTTTACTTGATCAACGCCTCTTCCCGTCCAATACCATTTGTCGTTGAGATGGCGCACATATTTGCCGTATATGCCATATGGTTGGCGCCGCTTGCATTGATCTCGGGATGGCTTCGCGGAAACGACGTGTTGCGTCACCACATGGTGGAGGCTGCGTTGTCGACGGGTGTGGCGCTGGTGGCCGCACAAATCATCGGGATTGCGTGGCCGCAACAGAGGCCGTTCGTGCTTGGTCTCGGCACCAATTTAATGGCGCATTCGCCTGATGCGTCTTTCCCAAGCGATCATCTAACCTGTTTGTGGGGCGCAGCCTTCAGCCTCCTGGCATATAAACGCACGCGTCCAATTGGAACTGCGCTTGCATTGCTCGGAATACCGGTGTCGTGGTCGCGGATCTATCTTGGCGTGCATTTCCCGATGGACATAGTCGGCGCGGCTGTTGTGTCGGGCTTGAGCGCCTGGGTTCTGGCAAATACAGGGCGGCGTCCTGTTCAATTCATCGTGGCGGTGACTTCTCATGTGTATCGACCGATGTTTAAAATCCTCATCCAGCGGGGCTGGGTATTGCCATAAGAGAAAAAACGCGGCGCCCAGCTAGCAAGAATTCGACTCGATAAGCTCAAGGCTCACTTAGCATCATTCAGATTGAACCGGCTGGGAACGGGCGGGTTTCGAGCAGCA
>NZ_CAXTGZ010000093.1:0-2514 GCF_964243625.1 uncultured Caballeronia sp. | reverse complement strand
TCACTTAGCATCATTCAGATTGAACCGGCTGGGAACGGGCGGGTTTCGAGCAGCACATGTCGTTGTACACGCCATTCAAAACAACTTCGAGCCGAAGCGCTTGAATTAGAAAACCGACGCCTGAGCGCCATGCTGACAGTGAAATACAGCAACTCCTGGCTCCGAACGCCAACTACCGGCTCCGGTCTCGCCGCATCAGTTCAATGGATCTGCGGCAACTACTGCTGCCGGCAAACCCCTGAAAAGTTCGTCACGCGTTGCATCAATTTGTTGCTCGTCCGCTTAACCTGATCAATGTCTGTGTGCGTCCGCACACACTACTGCTACTTAATCTTTTCGAGCTAGTGCAATCTCGGCGAGAGTAGAATGTAATGAGCCGCGTAATTCAACTATTGGAGACAGATATTGGTGGTGCTTTCTTTCATCGGACACTGGTATTGGGTGTCGGTCAAGACGTTCTTTTGTGTTGCGAGCGTTATGTTCGTACTGCAACGATTCAGCTCGAATACTACACGGGCGATGCTTGTTCCGGTCCTGGGCTTCGTTCCAATATTGAATGTACTCGCCGCATTAATTCTCGTCGTGTACATGCCGCCGCCAACAATTGCGGAGTTATTTGGACACGAAGAATAGTCGGCGGTTACGGACGTGAAAGCGTTCAATGACTACCGCGCGCTTGGCTTCGTGCTTCATCGGTCGAGGCCGTTAAACAAGAGAACGCTTTCACCTAGGATTCGAAGGCTTCCAAGTGGGCGCCGTTCAATCCTTCCAATGATAAAAGCAACTAAGCGCTGTGCAAAGGATGTGACAATGCCGCCATCAAACGGTCAGTTAGGTGCTGTGCTTCACGTGACAGCGCAACAGGGGTAAGTCACCAACACCGCAGACAAAACGTCATGACACTTCGTCAGTTCGCGAACTTGGTCCAGGGTCTTTAAAGTCGCTAATATCTGGCAGTTCCTGTCGCAACCCACACGTTGCCCGAAGCGCAAGTGACGTTGCAGATTGTCGACCCGCCGCCGACGTAGTTCGTCCCAAGACTACAAGACTCAGCATCCGAAACCGTTGCTGTCGCGTGGGCTGTAATGGAACTATTCAAATTACATGCGGGCAAGGCGACGCCATTTGCAGAGAACGTGAGCGGTGAAAATGCGCTCTGCGGAGTGTAGTAATTGTCGCCTGTCACATGCAGACCGAGCATGCCGGCCACATTGTTGAAGATCTTATTGCTTTGTGATCCGATGTTGCCATCGGCTTCGAAATAGTTTGATGAAATCACACCACCAACAACGGTCCCGGTCGTGAAAACCTCCGCGCCAGGCGCCATCACATTGTTCCATTGAACCGTCGAATCCGACAACCGGAGACCTTGAATGTTATCGCCGGCCAAGATGACGCCAGGTCCGCCATTTCCCTCGATGATGCAATAGACGCACTGAGTGTTTTCGATGTTGTAGACCGCGCGGGCGCTACCGACTTTAAGACCGCCACCACCGTTGTATGCCGCATAGAAATGTTTGAACAGCACGTTTTCGCTGTAGTCTCGATAGTCTTTCGCTGACAAAGCATCCACGTAGCCGCCGTATCGGACGAAGTTGAAAACAAAAACGTTGTCAACAACCGCGTTTTGCCAATTCAAAACATCGATTCCATCCTGGCCACCCCCGTCAAGCGCAGTGCCGACGCCGCCAACAATGGAGAAGTTACTCAGCCTATCAGCTGCGGCCGTGCTCGTTACATGGAGGGATCCAGTGATTGAAACTGCAGGACCAGTCAGTGCCTGTGTAAGATAATGAAGCTGCGAACCGTTGTTCGCGTTGACGAGAACATTTCCGTTGATGAACGTGTTCGGGGTATTCGCAGCACTTGGTCCGACTCCAACAAGACTGATCGGGATATTGGCCGGTAGGATCAATTCTTCGGTCAGTATGTAATGCTTTGCCCCAAGTTCGATCCTGCAACCTTTAGTGCTACAAGGCGCGCTCGAAAGCATCGTTGTAAAAGCGGCGCTGTCATCTGTTCCGTAGGCAAATTGCAGATTGCCACCGGTTAGTTCAGTCGCAAAATCCACGGCAATCGAACTCTCGGTTTCGACGGTGATGATCTTTCCGCATTTTTGCTTGTTGAACGGTAAAGCCGCTTGTATGTTTGCAACGCAAATTTTTTTGCCGACATCGTCAGAGGTGAAATGTGCCGTCGCCGAGTGCAGGGTGCTGCTCGTCTCGCCAAACTTGGTAGGATCAACTCCGCTAACATTGCGGTAATCAAGCATAAGCCCCGCGGCGCTACTCGAGCCGTTCCCGCTGAGGATGAAAGTGTAAGTCGATGGCTCATACTCACCGGTCACTTTGGTGAAGCAAGTCAAGCGATCTGCCGCATTTGAGCCAGTTGCAATGGGCTTGAATCCGATCGGGGGCGTTATGGTCCGAGTACCGTCGTGATCAGTGACAGTACAGGCTAATAAATAATCACCAGTGCGATGTCCGAGTGGCTTGGGGAGAGCGACATCGGCGG
>NZ_CAXTGZ010000092.1:0-15227 GCF_964243625.1 uncultured Caballeronia sp. | reverse complement strand
CCGCTAATTCTTAAGTGTCCCGAGCGTGCACTGACAACTGTTTGGTACTTCAGAAGAACGGTTACCGCCATAACCACCAACAGTTGAAACCCTCCCCCTCCGCCAAAAGATACCCACACGCTTCGCCACCAGTAATTGTGGCAGTCAAGACGGAAACCTGGCCAAGACATAACAACGGGTCGAGCCCATAACGGCTCCGCAGCATCTTGAACTTGCCCTCGACTTCGCCATCTGTGGTCCCAGGCAAAACGGGCACGACGGAACCAGTACAGCCAACTCCGCCGTTTGGGCGCCAGCGCGCGCAGCGCGGAGGCCTAATTAGCGGATTCCCACACTGGTGGCGAAGCGTGTGGGTTGCCGTTGACGGAGGGGGAGGGTTTCAAGTGTTCTTGATTGCGGCGTCGAGCGTTCTTGTGAAGTACCAAACAGTTGTCACTGCACGCTCGGGACACTTATGTGCCATCGGTGGAGAGGCGTTTTCTTTGCTTCGTTTCTTTTTCGCCGTTGGAAAAAGAAATGAAGTGCCGCCACGCACAGTGGCTAATAGTGCTAAAAAAATCAGCCAAGACGTAACGCGCGAAGACCTAAAGAGTAGCAACCCAGCATCACCCCCCCACCGCAGCACAAAACCAACTCAATGCAAAACCCCCACCTCAATAGCCTCGCTATAAACCGAAGCCACGCGGCGAGCGATCACCGGCGTATCGAAGTTAGCCTTGGCATAATCCCGACATGCTTGCTCGCTTGGCAAAACAAGCGACCCGTCGAGCGCACCGATCAACCCCTCGGCGATCGCATCAACCCCAGTAGAAGGCAAAACAAGATGCCCTGACAAAGGCGCAACCGCCTCCGGCAACCCGCCAACCGGCGTAACCAGCACCGGCGTGCCTGACGCCAGCGACTCCACCGTAATCAACCCGAACCCCTCGAGCGCAACCGTCGGCACGATACTCACATCAGCCGCCCGATAAAGCGCCGCCAAATGCCGATCAGGCACAAACCCGAGAAGACGCACGTTATCGTCGAGACCGGCTTCGGTAATGCGCGCCTGCAGCTCTTCAGCCAGCCGCCCCTTCCCCGCGATCAGCAACAACACATCGGGCTGCTTCGCCTTCACGCGCTTCATCGCTTCAATAAGATCTTCCAGTCCCATGCGCCGCACGAGTCGCCGCACTGCAAGCACGACCGGACGATCCTGCGGAAGCTGCAAACGCCGGCGCGCATCGGCACGGCTCAACGGCACGTTGAACTGCGAAACATCTACACATCCCGGCACCACGCGAATCCGGTCTGCAGGAATGGAATATCGCGACTGCAAGATCTCGCCGAATGCCTCCGATAAAACAATCAGCCGCGTCGAACGCGCATACACACGTTGCTCGAGCATCCGCTTGGTACGTTGCCCAATGGTGTCCGCGCCTTCGACATGACTCTCGTCGGCCCAAGGTCCCTGGAAATGCGAGACCTGCGGAATGCCACGCGTGACATCGAGTCCAGGGAATGTATAAAGCGCAAAATGCGACGAGACGACGTCGGGCGTTTCGCGGCTCAGCGAGGCACGCAACGCACGGCGGGCCGCCATCAGCCGGCGCGGCAACGATTGCGCGGCAGGACCAAAACCGTGAATGGCGCCTTCTGTATCGGATGCGACTCGCGCCGATCCCGCAACCACGCCACGCACCGTGACGCCCGCGCCCGGCAGCGCGCCAACCAGCGTGTGATACATGCGGTCGAGACCGCCCGCGCGCTCAGGGAACCAGTGCATCCCGATCTGCAGCGACTTGATGGCTTGTGTGCTCATATCCCTGACCCCGCTTCAATATCGTTGAAAAATAAATTGCTTATATGGAGGCCACGCTTTCGGCCTTTTGCGCATCGCTTGTATCGTTCGATGAAGCCACTGCACCCTTCTGATTCGCAAACCCGCGATACAGATCCAGATAGCGCCGCGCCATCCGCGCCCATCCGAACTGGTCCGCAAGCAGGCGCGCGGCCACGCCCATTTCACGGCGTAGCTCAGGTGCATCCGCGAGCTTCAAGACAGCTCCCGCGAGCGCGGTGGCATCGTCGGGATCGTCGAGCACGATGCCGCAATCCGTGCCGATGATCTCCGCCCCGCCCGCCGTCTTCGCCGTGATGACCGGCAAGCCGGCCGCGAGCGCCTCGAGCAGGGACAAGCTCATGGCTTCGTATCGCGAGGGGAAAACGAATGCGTCGACGGAATGCATGAGCGTCGGCATGTTCTTCACGAGCCCGAGAAAATGCACGCGATCGCCGATGCCGAGCGCCTTCGCTTCATCGGGGTAAGGGCTGCCCGGGATGTAACCGGCGACCGCCAGATGTACGCTCGACGGTAGCTCCAGTAGCGCCTTCAGGACGGTGTCGAGGTTCTTGCGCGGCGTGCGCAGGTCGCCCACGAACAACAGCAGGCAGGCATCGTCGGGAAGCTGGAACTGCGCCCTGTCGCTGCCCGTGCGACGTGCCGCCGTGAAAGCGGTCGTATCCACGCCGTTATAGACGACCTCGATGCGCTCGCTCTCCGTACCGTTTGCGCGAATCTCCACGGCGACCTTCTCTGACACTGCCGCGATGATCTTCGAGCGCTGGTACGCCCAGTGTTCCAGCTTTGCATTGACGTGGCTGTAGATGACTTGATACGCAGACCACAAACCGCCCGTGAGCTTGAACGGATAGTAAGGACTCCGCAGCCATCCACCATGCACGAAATGGGCGGTGTTCACATCGGCTTTGGTCCACGATATGAATCCGTTCACATGCAGCACGTCATAGTCCTTTTTGTGTTTCTTCAGCCACAGCGCGGTCTTCAGCGCGAAGACCTGCTGCTTGAAAAGCTTGGTCGGCCAGAAGCGCCCGACCTTGATCGCGACCCATCGCAAACGCGTTTCCGATGCCAGTTCGGGCGCCACATGCGACGCAAGCAACGTGACCTGGTGGCCCTCCGCCAGCGCGGCGCGTGCGATCTCGTAGTTCACCCGGCCTTGCCCGTCGTTATGACGCACGACATGGGTGACGATGGCGATTTTCATCGGACTGCCTTGTGTGGAATGGATTGTTCGAAGACCGCGCGTGCCCGCTTCTTTTCGAGCCGCATGTGATGGCGAGCGGCCAGGACCGAGCACAGGCCCATGTAAAGGATCATTCCGCCAATCGATGTGAAGGTGTTGGTGAAGACCAGCATGCCGACAATCGCAAACGCCACGCTCAATGAGGCTTGCGCGTACTTGTCATCGCGCAGGGAAAACGACGCACGGAATGCGCGCATCAACAGCAGGCCGAGTCCGGCGAGGTACATCAGCGAACCTGGCCAGCCGAGCACGAAAGGCACGTTCATCACGCCGCTGTCGAAGCTGCCGTATTTTCCCAGATCACCGTTCGATGACGAAAGCTTGGTAGAAGAACCTGTCGCCCCAAAACCTTCGCCCGACACATCCGTAAAGGCTGTTTTCGCAAACGATGCATAGAACTCGTTGCGCGCGGCGTAGCTGTTGTCATCGCTGAGATTGGTGATGGATTGCAGGCGCGTCGCCATCTTGTCGGCGATAGGACCGAAGGTCAGCAACGGCACCGAGAGCGCGACCAGCACCACTCCGCCAATCAGAATCCGCACGCGTACCTTGTTGCTCGCCTTGATGATTTGCAGGACCATCGCGATGACCCAGCCGCCCCACGTCGAGCGCACCATGCAAAGTCCGAACGAGATAAAGCCGAGACCACCGGCAAGCCATCGCACGCTCTGGGTGCCGGCCATGGTGAAAGTGAGCGCGGCCATCATCGCGAGGGCGAACGGGCCGGATGAATTCATGGTGCTGAACACACGCACGCCAAGGCGAACGGGGTCGCCCTGCGACGCCATTTGCGATCCGATCATCCACATTGCGTCCCATGCGGGCATGATGAAGAACTGCACGAGCCCGTAACCGCCCATGAACAGCATGCCCCAGATGAACGTATCGAGAATCGCCTGGCGATACTTTGGATATTCGCGTGCATGGACCATGATGTGGAATCCAATCAGCACCGGATAAAGCCACGCAGCGAGATCGTAGGTGGCCGCCATGGGGCCGTTTGACATCACGCCGATCAAGTACGCATAAGCGAGCCCGAGGAAGATCAGCAGGACCGGCACGCCCCGTCTTTCGGCAAGCACACGGTAATGCCGCACAACGGTCAGCGCGCATATCATCGTGACGACAACCGGCGCGATCTGGATCAGGCTCGTCGGCGTGAAGCCGCCCTTTGCGTAGTCGGCAAGGCGCCGGACTTCCGGGCTCAGGAACCATTGCCACCAGACAAAGCCGATGTATCGGGCGGGGCTCTTGAAATAAAGCCACAAGCCGACCGCTGTCGATAAAAACGGAAAAGCCAGCGTCAGCACCGTGCCCTGATGCGCGAGGATGAGCAGCAGCGTGAACGCCCAGAAGCCGGTCTGCGGCACCCAGTGTTTGGGTTCATCGCGGAACAGTCCGAGGAACCCTGCGCGCGCGGGCTTACCGCCGTTCTCGATCAGATCGGCGATGAATTTGGGCGTGCGCGGAGCGGCTGGCGTGCTCATCGTCAGTGCGCCCTGCGTGATGATGCGATGCCGTGAAGATCGGCATGCGCCGGCGTTTCGACGGGACGCGCATTGCGCATGAACTCCTGCGTGATGCGGACGTGCTGCATCGCGAACTGATGGGTCGTGTAATCACGCGCCGCAAAGTGACGGCTCGCGGCCTGCGCGCGCTGCAGCGCGAGTTCGGGATTGGCGACGATTGTCTCGAGCGTGCGCTGCAACGCCTGCACGTCGTGCGGCGGCACATAAAACACATGCTCGGGTCCAAAGTAATCGCGCAACGAACCGACGTCGGAAACAATCACGGGCTTGCCCAGCGCAACGGCTTCCAGCACGACTGTGATGCCTGAAACATGCGTGTTATGGCGCAACGGCACGACGATCACATCGGCCCAATCGTAGAGTTCGCGCGCCGCCTTGAGGCCGATGGCCGGCGCGATCATCACGTTGCCGGCATGCAGTTCCTTCGATACCCGGCGACGCGTCGCAATCCGCACTTCACATGCAGGATTCTGCCGGAATGCCTTGACCAGCGATTCCCAATCGCGATCACGATCATTGCCAATCGCGCCAATTCGAACGGGCGTATCCGGTTTCCACGCCGCTGGTTCCTGCAACGGAAAGTCGCGCGGATTGATGCCGTAGAAAACCTGCTGCACCTCGCGCTTCAGGTAGTCACGCGCCATCTGCGCATTCTCGGTCGCGTGGGTGGTCAGCACATCGGCGCGTGCGAGCAGCTTCTTATAGAAGAATTTCCTTATCGCACCGTAGCTCGCCCATTTATCGAAGAGCCAGACGCTTTGCGCGAGCAACATTGGATTGCCGCGGGCGCGTCCCTTCAACAAAAGCAACAACGCCGCCGATAAATGCTCGTGCTCCGTATGCGTCCACACCACGTCCGAATTCAGGATCTCGTCGCGATTGCGCCACGTATGAACGAAATCGAAGCCGAGCACGGCTTTCAATCCGCGGCGAGCGAGACGCACGATCTTGTTCTCGGGTTTGTCGCGCGAATACGTCAGCGTCATCTCCGGCGACTCGGCGTGGTGATATCCGTAAAGACAACCAATGTTCTCGCCCTTCCGATAAAACCGCGGATCGGAGCCATAGAAAAGATGCACGTGAACCTTCGTAGGCTGCACGCCGGAAGCCTCGGCGTCTCCGTGTTGTCGCTGTGAATGCCGGACCCTCGATACGCGGCTCATGCGGCTTTCGCTCCATCGGAATGGCTGCGCATGGCGAGCGCGTACGCTGCGGGTTCGTGCTGCGCGTCGCGGCGGGCGTCGCGGGCACCTCGACGCATTGCGCGATAACGCGTCCAGCAAGCGGCATTGCGGGTACGTGCGAGCGCGAGCAACGTGTGCGCAAATCCCGGCATTGCACGCGTGCCGATGGCCGCGTACCAGTACCACGCGACATGCCGTGCGATGGGACCCAGATGTTCACGCAACACGAGATGCACGTTGTAGGCGGTGTCCGCCAGCGCGCCGAGCGTTTGCGCATCGCGGCCGTTGTCATCGAAACGTTCGGCCGGAAAATGATCGACAGCGACGCGCGGATCGTAGACCATCTTCCAGCCCGTGCGCTTCACGCTCAAGCTGAACGATAAATCGTTGCAAGGCTGCGCGCCCTTGCCTCGCAAGCGGGTATCGAAGCGCAACTGGCCGACAGCCGCGCGCCGGTAAATCATGTTCGCGCCCTTGAGCAACCAGACCTCGCGCGGCGCGCCAACGCCCAGATGATGGTTGCCGATGATCTTCCCCGAGCGGCGGATCTGGCCAACCTCGGTGCGTTCGCCATCGAGCAATGAACCGTGTTCGAAGACCCAGTCGCGGCCGCCCAATGCGCCCAGTGACGCATCGCCGGAGAAAGCTTCATCTATGCGTGCAAGCCAGTCGATTCGCGGTGCCGCGTCGTCATCGGTGATCGCGACGATGTCACCGCGCGCTGCATCGAGGCCACGGTTCAACGCCGCGACCTGACCGCCGAGTCCGGTTTCGATCACGCGCAACTCGAATGGATTTCCCTCGGCCATTTCCGTTTCGATCGCACGATGCGTGGCATCGTCCTCAGGCCGTGCAACGATCAGCACTTCATCCGCTGCGCGCGTTTGTGTACGCAACGCCGCGAGGCATCGCTTCAGATCGGCCGGACGGCGATACGTCGGAACCAGCACGGAAATAGTCAGGGTCGATGTCATGCGCGCTCCGATGCGTCAAACGTTCAGGTAGTCTTCAACCGCTGCGTAGTGCCCGCGGTTATAGCCGCGCGAGCGCTGCGCCATGCCGTTCATGATCGCGCCGGCGAGCGGAATGCCCGCTGTGCGCAGACGCCGGATGGCATCGGAGATTTCCATTTCATTGTGCGCGCCCGAGCGCATCACGAGGAAGTTCGTGCCCGACAACTTGCCGATGATCGATGCGTCCGTCACCGCGAGAATCGGCGGGGTATCGATGAAGACCACGTCGTAGACACGTCCCAGGCCATCGAGATATTGCTGCAGGCGCGGCGACATCAACAGCTCCGACGGATTCTCCGGGCGCTTGCCTGCGGGCATGAAACTGAGCAACGGTGTGCGCGTGGTACGTATTGCCTGTTCCAGTCCGATGGTTCCAGCAAGCAGTTCGGCCAAACCATTCGCACGATCGAGGCCGAACGACCGCTCGAGTTTGCCGCGCCGCATGTCGGCATCGATCAGCAAAACCTTTTTACCCGATGCCGCAAGCAGCACTGCCAGATTCACCGCCAGGAAACTCTTGCCGACGCCCGATGCCGGGCCAGTGAGCATCACCGTATGGTTGCGCGCTTCCATGAGCGTGAATTGCAGCGACGTGCGCAGGCTGCGCATGATCTCCACGCAGACGTCGTTCGGGCGCATGACTGCGAGAATGGGCAGGACACGATCGCGATCACGCTCGGTACGCTTGGCTTCGGCATCGAGCTTCGTTTGTTCCACGCTCAGCGGCACGAGTCCGATCAGCGGCAAACCGGCCAGGCGCTCGACCTTGTCCGGGTCCACGATGCCCTTGAACATCGCGCGGCGCAGGAACACGAAGCCCGTGCCGAGGATCAGTCCAAGGATCACCGCAGCCGACATGATCAGGAATTTCTTCGGCTTGATCGGCGCGCCGGGGCGCAAGGCGGCATCGACTATATGCACGTTGCCGCCCGTGCCGGCCTTCTGCACCGACAATTCCTGCACGCGGTTCAGCAGCAGCACATAAATGTCCTCGGCCACCTTTGCATCGCGTTGCAGCGATACAGCCTTCACTTCCGACGCCGGCAAGTTACGAAAGCGCTCGCCAAACCTTGCGCGTTCCGCTTCGAGCTGACCGAGTTGCTGCTGCGCCACGATAAGCGCCGGATGAGCACTGTTGTAGCGCTGATTCAACGTCGCAATCTGCAACTTCAATCCGGATATCTGTGCCTCGTAGCTGATGCTGCCTTCGAGGTAGACCTTGGCTTCATCGCTGGCGTTGATCGAACCGGACTTGCTTTGATATTCGGTCAGCGCAGCCTCGGCGTGCTCCAGATCACCCTTCAAACGCGGCTGTTCGCTCTTCAGGAACGCGAGCATCTTTTCGGCATCGGCTTGTTTGCTTTCGATGTGCTGATGCAGATATGAATCAGCGAGTGCATTCGCGATCTCCGCGGCGCGTGCCGGGTCGCCGTTCTCCAACGATATTTGAATGACGCCCGTCGCCTTGCCCTGCTCCGCCACCGTGATGCCCGACTGAAACGACGCGATGGCGTCCAGGTCGTTCGCCCGCAGCACGGTGAAGCGGGTGCCGGGACGCGCGACGAGTTTCGCCACGTTGATGTTCACGCCGTTGCCGCTTTCCATCGTGCCGACGGTGCCCTCAAGCAGCATGCGGCCATCCGGCGTCGCGAGCGAATAGCGGTTGTTGGCAAGCGCGGTCAACGTGAGCTTCTGCCCTTCGAGCGGCTGCACGACTTCAATGGAATCAATCGCCGCCTGCTCACCGCCCCAGGCATACGAGCTCATTCCAAACCACGGCTTCGACGGCTTGCCTGGCGTCGCAAGACGGCCTGCCAAGCTGCCGAGGAGTGGCACGGTCATAGGTGTGACGGAGAAGTTGAGCTTGCATTGGGTGACAACGGGCGCAACCACCCCACGGCTCTTGATGATCTCGATCTCCGCATCCGTCGGCAGCGCGCCCGACGAATTGCCGATAGCCGCGCCCGTCTGCGTTTGCGTGAGCGCTTGCGACGTGTTGTCGGATTGCTCGACACGCACATGGGCATCGGCGGAATACACGGGCTTGGCGACGTAGCAATACGCGCCAGCTGCGAGCACGATGAACGCCGCGATCCCGATCAGCCACCAGATGTCGTCGATGATCACCTGCAGCAACTGCCCGAGAACGACGTCCTCTTCTTCTGTCTTGCCCTGATAGGAATGTGCTGGCGTGCTCACGTTTCAATCCCGGTTGATATGACGCGCATTGACGATTAACGCGTCAGTTGCTTCAGGTAGAAGATTGTCTGCAGAGTCGGCAGGACCTGGTTGACCAGACGGTTGAACTGCACCGACCCGGCCGTGCCCACATACACCACGTCGAGCGGTTGCAAACGGAATTGCGTGGACAGCAGCAACGAGTCCGGTTGCGTCAGGTCGAGCCGGTAGATATCGGGCGATTCGGGTTTTTCTCGCGCACCGCGCACCACGTAGATCTGCCGCGCGTTGGCGTCTGTATCGAGAATGCCGCCGGCTTGCGTGAGGGCATCGGCGATCGTGAGGCGGCCTTTCATCATCGATACAGGCAGCGGCGTCTTGACCTCACCCATCACGAATACCCGGCTGTCCGTGCGGTCCGGAACGTTGACGATATCGCCTGCCTGAAGCATCACGTTCTGATCTATTTCACCGCGATCGAGCACGCCGTCGGCATCGAGTTGATACAGCTTGCCGTTGCGCGTAAGACGCACGCGTTGCAGGTCGGCGTCGGCAGTCGTTCCGCCGGAACGCGTGATGGCATCGACGAGCGTAAGCGGCACGTCGCTCATTGCAAGCGGCCCGGGGGTCTTCACTTCGCCCGTCACCGACACCTTCTGGCTTCTGTACGCAAGCACGCGCACATCGACCTGCGGCTTCTTGAAATACGGCGTCAAGGCTGCTGCAAGCTGATCGCGGATCTCGCCTGCGGTCTTGCCCGCCACGCGGACCTTGTCGAGAAACGGAAAGAAGATCGTGCCGTCGGGCGAGACGGTCTGACCGAACGGATCGGCCTGGCCCGGCAACGCCGTGGTGTACGGCTGCGCGAGCGCGCCGGCCACCGTTTGCGTGGTGTTGCCACCGGCAGACAAGGTCTGCCCCTGCTGCGTGGTCAGTTCGGGATGATCCCAGACCGTGACGCCAATAATGTCCTGCGGCGCCACGCGATACACGTATTGCGCCGGATCGGCAAAACGCGCAGGCGGCAACGGCGCGGCTGCAGCCGGACGATTTTGCTGCAGGATGACATCGGCCGAAATCAGGCGCACCGGATAAGTCGCCGTTGGCGTAGGGTCGTTGTCCTGCAGGCGCGATGTATTCAGGCTATAGCCCGGCAGGGCGCCACAAGCCGACAGAAAAGTCGTCAGCGAAAGGACCACGGAAACAGTAAAAGCTAGAGACCGGTTCACCATATTTTATTCAGCCATCCCTGGACCAGACGTTCAATAAGCCCGAAGCTCTCGCGATAGGCGCTTTCATGGCGACCATATGGATCGATCACTTCCGAGTCTTCCCACTTTCCGAGCAAGTGCACCTTGCCGCGCGTGACCGGTTCCATCTCCTCGATCGCCGTGATGTGCTTGCGTTCAGGTACCAGAATTAGATCGACTGCACGAGCCATGGCGCGATCGAGCTGGCGTGCAGCATGTCCCGATGAATCGACGTCGCATTCCATCAAGAGCCGCGACATGGTCGTATCGATAGCGCGGCCCTCTTGCGCAAAGAGCCCTGCCGATCCGAACTCGATTCCGCGTCTCGCATGTTTGTTGACCATCCGGGCCGAGTGCGCGCGAAACAGCATCTCGGCGACGGGGCTCCGGCAGACATTTGCATGGCAGACAATCAAGACGCTTTGAAACATGTGGGCGGTGTCCGTGAATATGTTCGATACTGCGGCGCATGGCGCGAGCACCGGGTCCTTCGGCCGGTCTTCGCGCATGAGAGTTCTACGGGTTAAGCCGTGACCGGCGACTTGGCCGGTTGCCGGACGCCGCGCCCGATCGCGTGATATTCAATACCGATCTCAGCCATCGTTTCCGGCTCGTAGAGATTGCGGCCATCGAAAATAAGCGGTGTTTTCAGGCGGCGTTTCATGCCATCGAAGTCCGGGCTCTTGAACGCCTTCCACTCCGTCACGATGATCAACGCATCCGCTCCATCGAGCGTATCGGCGTGGTCCTTCGCGTAGCTCAAACGCGCGAGTTGCTCGGGGGTATCGCGCAGATCGAGCGCGATCACACGTTGGGCTTCGTCCGTTGCGACGGGGTCGTAGGCGCTGATCGTCGCGCCGCGTTCCAGCAGCGCCGCGATCAACACGCGGCTCGGGGCGTCGCGCATGTCGTCGGTATTCGGCTTGAACGCGAGGCCCCACAGCGCAAATTTCTTGCCGCTCAGATCATTGCCGAGGCGTGCAACGATCTTGTTCGCAAGCGTCTGTTTCTGCGCCTCATTCACCGATGTCACCGCCTTCAGGATTTCCATCTGCTCGTTGTGCTCGCCGGCCGTCTGGATCAGCGAGCGCACGTCTTTCGGAAAACACGATCCGCCATAACCGCAACCCGCATACAGGAAGTCGTACCCAATGCGCGGATCGGAACCAATACCGCGACGCACCGCTTCAATATCCGCGCCCACACGATCCGCGAAATTCGCGAGTTCGTTCATGAACGAGATGCGCGTGGCAAGCATGGCGTTGGCCGCGTATTTCGTGAACTCGGCCGACCGTACATCCATGTAAAGCGTGCGTTCGTGGTTCCGGTTGAACGGCGAATAAAGACGCTTCATGCGTTCGCGCGCGCGTTCGCCGGGGACATCGTCGTCACAACCGAGCACGATTCGATCGGGCCGCGTGAAGTCGTCGATAGCCGCGCCTTCCTTCAGGAACTCCGGGTTCGACACCACGGAGAACATGTGTGTCTCGCCGCGCTCGGCGAGTTCATGATCGATCGCCGCTTTCACGCGGCGCGCGGTACCGACGGGCACCGTGGATTTGTCGACGATGACCTTGAAGTTGTTCATGTAACGGCCAATGTCGCGCGCCGCCGCAAGCACGTATTTCAGATCGGCGGAGCCGTCTTCGTCGGACGGCGTACCGACCGCAATGAACAGCACTTCGCCGTGCTCGACAGCAGCTTTCACATCGGTTGAAAACGTCAGGCGTCCCGCTGCGCGATTGCGCGCAATGACTTCCTGCAGTCCCGGTTCATGAATCGGCACGCCACCGCTGTTGAGAATGGCGATCTTGCGTTCGTCGAGGTCGAGACAGAACACGTCGTTGCCGATGTCGGCGAGGCACGCGCCCGTCACGAGGCCTACATAGCCGCTTCCGATGATGGTGAGTTTCATAGCACGTGCTCCAGGGTTGGCAAATTATTCAAGCGTTATTCGATGATTCTTCTAGTAGGCGTTAGCGCCCGCAAAACCCTTCCACAAAGTCATCGCGACGATCTTCATGTCGAGTCCGAAGGTCCAGTGCTGCATGTAGTACAGGTCGAGCTTCACGCGTCCCATCATCTTTTCGATGCGGTCCGTTTCGCCGCGAAAACCGTTCACCTGCGCCCAGCCGGTAATGCCGGGTTTGATGCGATACCGGTACATGTAGCCCTTCACGAGATCCTTGTAGATGTCGTCGTGTTCGAGCGCATGCGGGCGCGGACCGACCACCGACATCTCGCCGCGCAGCACATTGATGAACTGCGGCAGTTCGTCGAGGCTCGTGCGCCGAAGGAAAGCACCTACGCGCGTCACGCGCTTGTCGCCCTTCTTCGCTTGTGTCACGTGCCCGGCGGTTTCCTTGTGCACGCGCATGGAGCGGAACTTGAAAATCTCGAACTCGTTTCCATCGATACCCTTGCGCTTTTGCTTGAAGAACACCGGTCCTGGCGACGAAAACTTCACCGCCACCGCGAGCGCAATCAACAGCGGCGCGAGACTCAGCAACACGATGGCGGCAAACATGCGATCGAACACGCGCTTGGGCAGTACCTTCAAATCCGTGATCGGCGACGCCGCCAGGTTGATCGCCGGCACGCCGAGCAGATCGACCACGGCGTGATTGAAGAACGACAGGCTGCGTACGTCCGGGATGAAGCGGATGTTCACGAAGTCATCGCGGAACTCGGTAACCAGTTTGTGGATGGTGCGTTCCTGTGAAATCGGCAACGCCAGCCACAGTTCACGAATTGCGCGACGCCGAACGAGTTGTGTCAGGTCGGCCAGATCTCGGCTCACCGGCACGCCTGCGAGCGTCTCTTCGGCGAAGGCATCATCGAACACATACACCGGACGAAAACCCGCTTCCGGTCGGCTGCGCATCTGTTCGATCAGGAACTGGCCGTAAGGCGCCGCGCCAACGATTGCCACCGCTTTCTGATTGAAACCTTCGCGCCGCAGCGACTTGAGCGCTGCATGCACGCTCGCCTTCGAAATCATCAACAGCGCAGCCGTGGCCACGCCCCAATAAAGCAACCACATACGCGACAGCAAATCTGCACGATGCACGCTGAACGTAAGCAGCACGCCCGCGCCTTCCACCATCAGCCATGCGACCGTCACGCGCAGCAACAGGTCGTAGACGGGCTTGCCGCGCCACGACTTGTAGATTCCGAACGACGGGAACGTCATGATCACCAGCACGCAATTGAATGCCAGCAGCGTGCTTTGCATGTCGTCGAGCCATACCGCATTTCCCGCGTGCAGCGACGCGGCGAGCAACGCGCCCAGCGCGACCATCGCTATGTCGATCATTCTCGAAAGCACGCTCAACATGTAGAACACCTCGGGTGAAATGCGCGGCGCGCTGGAACTCGTTCTGGCGTCGAAGCCGCTTCAAAGCGAGTACGCCAATTGCCTTGGTACATACCCGTATAAGGCTGGAATTTAATTCATGCTGCAACCGCAAAATAATGCGTGAATTAATTCACCGTTTTCAACGGATTTATTTTCGTCATATGCGGGATTGACTGGCGTTTCGATCGTCGGTTGTCGCGCGGCGTTGCGGATTTTTCGCGGACATCGTCAACGACTTCGATGCTTACTCCGCAAGGGTTTCGGCCGAATCTTAGGCAATTATTTTCGAATAAAAAATTCGCGCATCGTAAGAAAAAAATTCAGGCGTCAGTCTCAGTTACATCGAATGGCCGGCATACCGGCCCGCATATAGCTGTCGATTATTTTCTGGTTTTTTGATTTATCGGCTATTTACTCCGTGCTAAAAATTGCAATACCCGTTCAAGCCCAGGAGTTCCCTCTTCATGACCGCCATCGATACAACGCTTGTCAGCGCGCCACACTTCCCTGCCGCCTCCGAAACCCGGCTGAGAATCCAGCCCGTCATCCTCGCCGGTGGCGCCGGAACCCGTCTCTGGCCCATGTCTCGCGAGCATTTCCCGAAGCAGTTGATCGGCTTGATTGGCGAACAGTCGCTTTTGCAATCCACCGCGCAACGGCTCGACGGCCTGACATACGGCACGGCCCGCGTCGACGACGCCATCATTGTGTGCGGCGAGGATCATCGTTTCACGACGGCAGACCAGTTGCGCTCGTCGGGCCGCAAAGCCGACCTGCTGCTCGAACCGGTCGCGCGCAATACGGCCCCTGCGTTGACCGTTGCCGCCATGCATGCATTGGTGTCCGGCGATGACGCCGTTCTCGTCGTCATGCCCGCAGACCATGTTGTTACGGATACCGAAGCGTTTCACAAGGCAATTGGTGCGGGCGCGAAATGCGCGGAAGACGGTGCGATTGTCACGATGTGCATCGTCCCGACACATGCGGAAACGGGCTACGGGTATATCAAGGTCGGGCAGCAGATGCTTGGCTCGGGCGCGTGGCCGCTCGAAAAGTTCGTCGAAAAACCGCATCTCGAACTTGCACGCCAATATGTGAGTTCCGGCGAGTACTGGTGGAACGCGGGAATTTTTATCGTACGGGCGTCAGTGTGGCTGAAAGCCATTCAACACTTCCAGCCCGCAATACATGCGGCCTGCCGCGCCGCGTGCGATGCCGGCACGCGCGACGGCGAATTTTTCCGCCTCGACAAACAAGCGTTCGCGGCGTCGCCTTCGGATTCCATCGACTATGCGGTGATGGAGCAGCTCGCCGCCGATCAAAGCACCTGCACGGGCGCCGTCATACCGCTTAACGCGGGCTGGTCCGACGTCGGTTCATGGGACGCAATCTGGAACATCCTGCCGAAGGACAGCGAAGAAAACGTCGCACGCGGACGTGTGATGTTCCAGGGATCGACATCCACATACGCGCATTCCGAAGGCCGGCTGATCGCGTGCGTGGGAACGCATAATCTCGTGGTCGTGGAAACGGCCGATGCCATTCTCGTTGCCGACAAGTCGTGCGTGCAGGACGTGAAGGCAATCGTCGGGCGCATCAAGGCCGAGCAAGGCAAGGAGGCGGCAGATC